>JAEORV010000082.1 GCA_016840695.1 Promethearchaeota archaeon | reverse complement strand
TTTTCTGCTCCACGTTTGCTTACACTAAAACTTCCTGTCCCTCCAAAAGTTGCAGATAATCCAGAACTTCTTTGTTGAGATAATATAGATAAAATTAGCAATACTGCTACGATCATTTGAAATATTTTGATAAATTCTTGCATGTTTTAATGTTTTAAAAATAAATTAGTTGCCCAGTTAATAATACCAAGAATAATTGCAGCTATTAGATAAGCTCCCATTCCATCAAAATTCAAAGCAACATCTCTGAATTCCATAACATTTATTACCCACTGTGTTAAATAAAGAATAATTGCATTGATCACAATCAAAAACAAACCAGCTGTTATAAGAACAAATGGTAATGACAGAATCTTCATTAACGGCTTAATAAATGTGTTTAATAGGCCTAAAATAATACCTCCAATTAAATAAACTTTAAATCCTCCAGTTGCAGTGACTTCACTTAAGAATTCTACAATTAAGAATAGTCCTGCAGCATTGAGTACAATTCCAATTAAAGCTCTTTTTAGCATATTTTAATAAATTATGATGGTTTATTAGTCGCAAAAAATTATACTGAAATGGGTAATTGAAAGCAAGGTTTGTTCGATAAGTGGAGTTGTGGGAGGGCGCGGTAATTCTGTCAGAACAACAGCCGCGCCCGAGGTGTGAGGTCTACTAGAAGTTGGTCATCGCAGCTTTTTCTACCTCCTTGGTGAGCTGGATGAGTTCAGGCATCTTGCGACAGTCAGCCGCCAGCACCTGACGCTCCTTCGGGGTGAGAGCACGCCCCTTTTCCTTGCGAGTGCTTTCAAACACTTCCGCACAGGCTTTTTGGGCCTCTCGAACCGCCTCCGGAGAGACTTTCACCGACATAGCCCCTTTTTTGTCAGCTTTCGTGGACTGCTCCTGGGGCTTGGAACAGCATACCAATGCCATCATGAAGACGGCGGTGAACACGATACGGAACACGGTCATATTTATCTCCTTTCCGATGTTCGTCGTGCGTGTTGTCATAGACCTCCGTGCAGATCACTTCAAAAGGATCAAACACAGGAACTAATTATAAACTCATACACAAATCTGTCAAGCTCTAATCTTCCTTTCTTACCCCAATCACAACCTTCTCACCATCAATCTCAACTTCTTCTTCTTTATCCCATTCAAAATCACCGCCTTGTTGTAATTCAATAGCTAAGGTTTCGCGTTTAATATAGTCAGCAAATTGAGTAACCGCTGCTTCAATATCTCCTTCAGCTTTAACTTGAACATAAATTCGTTCATAAACTTCATAATCTGCCTTTTTACGCATTTCCTGAACAAATCGTACAACTTCACGTGCATAACCTTCATTTCGTAGATCATCAGTGATATTTGTATCGAGAATCACAACAAATCCAGCTTCACCCTGGACATCGAATCCTTCTTTTCCTTCAAATCCGATTTCAAATTCTCCTGGTTCTAATTCAAATTCACCAACTTGGATACCTCCAGTGTCTAATTCTTCAAAATTTCCTTCTTTAACTTCCTGGATTATTTTTTGTACATCTTTTCCAAATTTAGGACCTAGTTTTCTGGCATCTGGTTTTACAATTTTCTGCACAACATCTCCAACTTCTGTTAGTACTTCGAGCTCTTTACAATTTAATTCCTCTAAGATCACCTCTTTTTGAGCTTCAACGATCTTTGGATCAACACTATCAGGAAGTCCAACCTGAACTTTTCCTAAAGGCTGCCTAACTTTGATTTGAGCTTTCGCTCTAACCCCGTGACCCAAATTTACAATTCGACGAATTACAGCCATCTCATTATTTAAATCTTCATTAATCAGATCTTCGTTTGGTTTAGGCCAATCGCATAAATGAACTGAGCTTTCGCTTTCTTTAACATTTGAAGTTAGATTTTGATAAATTTCATCAGAAATGAACGGTGTAAACGGTGCCATCAATTTAACTAAATCAACTAAAACAAGATATAAAGTTGAATAAGCCTCGTTTTTATCTCCGTCGTTTTCTGACTTCCAGAAACGCCTTCTAGATCTTCGTACATACCAATTCGAAAGATTATCAACAAACTCCATCATTGGTCGAGTTCCTTTTGTAAGATTATAATCATCTAGATGCTCCGTAGATTCTTTAATCAGCTGGTTTAATTCTGATAACAACCATTGATCAAGCTTGTTTTTAGGTTTAAATCCATCTTTTATCTTATTTGGGTCAAAATTATCAATATTCGCATAAGTAACAAAGAAGCTATATGTATTCCAAAGAGTTAAAAGGAATTTTTTAATAAGTTCATCAACATGCTTTTCACTAAACCTAACATCCTCAGCCAATGGTGCTGTTGATGAATACAAGAAAAATCTCATAGCATCCACACCCCTTGTATCAAATAGCATTTTAGGATCAGGATAATTCTTTTTTCGTTTAGAAAGCTTTTCACCATCTGCTGCTAAAAGGATTCCATTAACAATGATGTTTTCAAATGCAGGTTTATCAAACAAAATCGTTGAAATTACATGTAAAGTATAAAACCAACCACGAGTTTGATCTAATCCTTCAGCAATAAACTGAGCTGGAAAATTATTCTCAAATAATTCTTTATTTTCAAAAGGATAGTGTAATTGTGCATATGGCATTGAACCTGATTCAAACCAACAATCCAAAACTTCAGGAATTCTAGACATTTCTTTGTCACATTTTTCACATTTAAATTTAATATCGTCGATATGTGGAATGTGAAGATCTAAATCACCATGTCTTTCAGGCAATTTACCATCAATTGAATTTTCTTTTAATTCTTCAACAGAACCGATTGCTTTATATTCACCGCATTCACATTCCCAAATTGGAATCGGACATCCCCAAAATCTGTTTCGTGAGATATTCCAATCACGGGCTCCTTCGAGCCATTTTCCGAACCTTCCGTCTTTAATATGTTCAGGTTGCCAATGGATTTTTTGATTATTAGCTAAAAGTTTATCTTTTATTTCTGTAACTTTAATAAACCAGGCTTTTGTAGAATAGTTCAATAAAGGAGTATCACATCGCCAACAATGAGGATACGAATGCCGATAATTCTCTTTGCTGAATAATTTGCCATTTTCATCAAGCCAATCAGAAATGTTTTGATCCATCTTCTTCACAAACTTACCTGCCCATGGCTCAACTTCATCTTTAAAAGTTCCATCACCATTAACGTGCTGCAATACTTCCAATCCGTTTTCAATACCTATATTCAAATCATCTTCACCAAATGCAGGAGCAATATGTACAACACCGGTACCATCCTCAGTTGAAACAAAATCAGCTAATAAAACAACGTATGCTTTATTCTCTAGTTTCCCTTCATAAAAAGGAAATAACGGTTTGTATTCTTTGCCTTCTAGGTCTTTTGCATTTACTGATCCAACTTCTTCATACTCTCTATCCCCCATTACTTTTTCAACCAAATCCTTGGCAATTATATATGTTGAATCCCCTTCCTTAACTTTGATGTAATTAATGTCTGCACCTAAAGCTAGTGCAACGTTTCCAGGAAGCGTCCAAGGAGTTGTTGTCCAAGCAAGGATATAAGTTCCAGGTTCATCTTTTAATTCAAACTTTGCAACAACTGAAAGATCAGTAACGTCGGCATAACCTTGAGTTACTTCAAAATTTGATAAAGGAGTTTCACAACGTGGGCAGATATGCATTGATTTATGTCCTTGATAAACCATGTCCTTATCCCATATCTGCTTAAACACCCACCAAATTGATTCCATATAATTATTCTCTAAAGTAGCGTAAGTATCATCGCGATCTACCCAACGACCAATCTGTCTAAACATTTTCTCCCATTCAGTTGTGTATTTAAATACACTTTCACGACATTTTTCATTAAATTTTCCAACACCATATTCTTCAATATCCTTTTTTCCTGACATTTCTAGTTGTTTCTCTATTTCATATTCAACAGGAAGCCCGTGACAATCCCATCCATTAGTTCTAGGAACGTAATAGCCTTTCATAGTCCAATATCGCGTAACTGCATCTTTTAAAGATAAAGCTAAAATATGTCCATAATGCGGAAGTCCATTCGCAAACGGAGGACCATCATAAAAAACATATTTATCGTTTTGCTTTCTTCTTGCTACAGATTCTTCAAAAATTGCCTGATCTTCCCAAAAATCGAGCATTTTCTTTTCCATTTCAGGAAATGATTGTTTTGCATCTACTTCTTTAAATGATTTATTGTCGTTCATATAGTTAGGAGTTATTATTAATGGTTATAAGTTAGTACAAATATAAAAAAAGCCTTTCCCGGTCTCAAGGACGAAACCCTAACGGGTCCGCGGTACCACCTTGATTCCTTGTAAAAGGCACTTAATTGATTTGTTAACGATGGTGTCTCACCGGAGGATTCTACTTGGCTTTCGTAGCTAGTGTAAGCCTTTCTTTCCCCTACGCGACCAATTGGTCATTGAAGGTTGATATCCTTCTTATTAACTTACGCATTTACCGTACTTTTCGTACGTCTATAAATTAACACAAAATTGAAAAAATGCAAGGGGGAAATATGTTGTCTAACGTCCGGTGTATGTGGGAAGTTAGCCTGACGAGTGACGGTGATATAATATCACATCGCCAGACGTGAAACCACCGGAACAAGGAAAGGCTAATTTGGGCTTAAGCGACGGAGGAGCGGAACTGAATATTCGCCTGTTAGACACCCTTGTAAAAATAAACATAGTGGATTACTCCAGATAATACGTATGCAACCATAAATAATGGCCCTCCAATTATTATTGCCCAAAAAATATAATCTTCAATTGTTCTTTTTTTTCTATTTTTCATAATTCTAATATTTAATGGCGTCTAACGGCCGCGGGCTAGCCGATGTTTTTTGCATTGGTATAATATGCCCGAAGGGCGACCAATGCAAAAAAATATGGGTGAGCGAACGTAAAAAATAAAATTATTTTTTAATTTTTCCTAATATAACAGTGTAATGAGGGCTATCGTAATAACTATTTAAAATAGTATATCCTCCCGAATTTAACTTGGTTTTCAGTGGATTCTTTTTTTCATCTTTATAAGTTGCAGGATCACAATATTCAAATTCTATTTCATAAATATTGCGATGTCTCCACCAACCCCACTTGGCAACTGCTGTGGATGTTATAAATGCAATTATTGAAAGTCCTAAACTAAGCCATTCCATTAATATTGTTGTTAAAAATAATTTTATTTAGTGAGCGAACCGGCTAGCCCGCTGTTGTACGATGTAAAAATTTATACTATTACTGATAAAGTAATAATACCAAAAGAAATCAAAAAGAATATTCCAACAATGAAACTGGTTCTATTGATATATTCACATAACTTAAAGAAAGAGAATTGAAATTTTTCTTTTTTGGATAATTTATTTAATTTTTCTTTTTCATCACCAATTTCAAAATTTTGATCATCTATTGAGAAATCTTCTGGATTAATAATATTATCCTGTCGTTCTTGAAAATATTCTAATTCTATTTCCGAAAGCCTAATTTTTTCGAATAACATATGTGAAGCCCTTGCATAATATGAATAATTTATATGGCTAAAAATACGTATTAATCCTGAAAAAATCGAAATAAATAGAAATATCCATGCAATAAAAAGCAAATTGATTTGAGAGCCAAAAAGAAAAATTTCAATAATTTTAATCTTATCTATTAAGTTACCTAAAAAAGTTATACTAATTACAATAGCACCACTACTGAGTGAAGTAATATAAAGATAAAATTTATTGAACTCATCAATAGTTTTAGTTGATTGACTATTGAATTGCTCAATGGCAGCCTTAGTAGTTTCTTTTTGATTTCTTAATCTTGTTTCTAGAACTTTATGATTCATAAATAAATTTTTATTTCGTGCAACGTTCGGCGCATTAGCGAACTTTTTGACGGTGGTATAATATCATGCCGTAAGGCATGAAACCACCGTTAAAAAAGTTGGGTGAGGGCTTTTGGGCGTGCGAAAGCCGCCCGGAAGAAAAAGCCCGAACCGCTAAATGCGCCTGTTGTGCGATGTGCCATTTTTAGTGTATCTCCATACTATCTGGATTTTCTAGCATAGGATGCGTAAATAAGAAACCTAGCTCTTCATGTCCAAGAACTTCTTGAAGATTTTTTCTAGCAACACCTGATGTCATGGTGATTTCCGTTCCATTTCTTTCGATGTGTGCGCCTCGTAATCTTGCAATTCTCAATGTTGGATCATCTTCAGCAAAAAAACGAGCATCATCTTCACAGTCACATCTTAATGTAATTTTTTGTATTGGTTCGTCTTGAGCATGTTGTTCCATAATATAAAATTTATTGTATATTTTGATTCTAAACAAAAATGGCATTTCGTACAACGTCTGGCGCATAAACAAAGTTAGCCTGGACGAGTGGCGGTGGTATAATATCTTAACCACCGACACGAGGGAAGGCTAATTTGGACGAATGAGCGAAGCGAAATGAGTTGGTTATGCGCCTGTTGTCGGAAGTATTTTAAGGAAGTCCTTGACTCCTTTCAATAACTTCTTTTTCGCACATATACCTACCATAATCTTCAGACATACAAAACATACAATTTTCAGGAGTTAGCTTTATATACTCACTTGAGTTTATATTTTCACAAATGAATTTTTTAATATAGGAGTAGTGGTGTTCTCTATCTAATCCATATTTGTAGAAACCCAAATCTGCTACTAACAGGACAAGCAAAACTAAAATAACGGAAATAATGGAAACAATAATTTTCTTCTTATTAGATTTCATAATAAAAGCTTAAGGAGTTTTATTATAATAAATAAAAATATTTCCGACAAC
>JAEORV010000081.1 GCA_016840695.1 Promethearchaeota archaeon | reverse complement strand
AATATTATAGTAGATAAATATTTATTTATATCTTTCTTTCCATTTTTTTCTGCTTCTAAAGAATTTCAAGATATCGTTTATAAGCGTTCTCCCATTTTTCATTATCTTTTGACATGAATTGTTTAATGGGAAAAGACATTTGAACGATGTTCCTTAGTTCACTCACATCTTTTATCCTATTTAATGCAAGCGCTTGAATCAAAATATTTCCGATCGCAGTAGCTTCTATGGGTCCAGTAACAACTGGAATGTTTAATATGCTAGCAGTAAATTGGTTGAGCAAATCATTTTGGCTTCCCCCGCCAATGACATGAAGAATTTTAATCTTTTTATCAATTAAATCCTCTAAATTTTCCATTAGCTGCTTGTATTTAAACGCTAAACTTTCAAAAATAGCTCTTGATATTTGAGCAACACCTTCTGGTGGAGCTTGATCGTGATTCCTACAATAAGCTTTAATAGCGTCAACCATGTTTGGAGGATTCATGAACGAATCATCCATGGGATCAATGAAGTTGTGAAATTCTTGAGCATTCTTCGCCTGTTGAGTAATGTCGTCCCAACTGAGGTTTGATCCATTTTTATCCCATACCCTCTTGCATTCTTGAATTAACCACAATCCCGTGATATTTTTCAGGAATCTGATCGTGTTATTGATTCCTCCCTCGTTCGTGAAGTTATATTTAAGAACATTCTCATTTATTATTGGTTTCTCCAATTCCACGCCAATAATACTCCAAGTTCCCGAGCTTAAATAAGCCCATTCTCCGGGTTTATAATCCGTCATGTTAACTGGTACTGCAGCAATTGCCGAAGCAGTATCGTGACAAGCCCCAGCAATAACTCGTGTATTATGGCTTAATCCAATCTCAACTGCTAGCTCCTTTTTTATCTTTCCTAATATCGTACCGGGTTGTATTATCTCAAGAAACCACTCTGGATTTAAACCGAATCTTTTTAACATGTTTTTTGCCCAGTTTTTGTTTCTTGGATTGTATAACTGAGAAGTAGTTGCGATTGAATATTCCGAGCTCTTTTTCCCTGAGAGGAGAAAATTGAAATAGTCTGGAAGCATCAAGAAGGTTTTTGTCATGGCGAAAGATGGCGATTTCTCACGAATCATAGCGTATAACTGTACTAAAGTATTGACTTGCATAAATTGCAAGCCAGTTTGATTAAATATCTCTTCTTTCGGAACAACCTTGAACATTTCATCCATTATATTGTCTGTTCTCTTGTCTCTATAATGATGTATTTTCCCGATGAGTTCGTCGTTTTCGTCCAAGAGTGCAAAATCTACCCCCCACGTATCTAAGGCAACGCTATTAAGCTCTGGACCATATTTTTTTACGTAGAGCTTCATTGAATTTAACATTTCTTGCCATATTCTCAATACATCCCAGCAAAGGGAATCACCATCTTCAATTCCTTCGTTAGGAAATCGATGTAAAACTTCTAATTCAAGCTTCTTATTATTATCCAACAATCCTGTTATCGCTCGTATGGAACTTGCGCCCATGTCAAAAGCTAAGACTCTAAACTTGTTATTTGAAACCATAATTGTCAAACTCTTTGTGGTTCTCCATGAGCATCAATTGCTTTCATGATTTTTTTAGAACGCTGTTGGAAGAAACCCTTTATTATATTGTCAGTGACAATAAAAATTCGATTTTTTTTAATATCTTGAAAGGTAATATCAGCCACGGTGTCGGGACCCATGTTTGTTGCATAAAATGCTTTCATTTTTTCTCTTCCTTCCTCTCTTTCCGCCTCAGCTTCTGGATCAAGCGGTTCTTCGTTTTCAAACTCCACCTGACGATTTCTATCGGCGTCAAGTATCCGCGTGTTTACAATACCTGGACAAAGCACTGATACTTTAATATTACTGATTTGATTATTCCTTAAATCGTTAGCTAAAATTTCTGTTAAAGCCACAACGGCGTGTTTTGAAACACCATATATACCCGTTCCTGTAATTAATCCAAAACCCGAAGCGGTATTAACAACGTGGCACTGACTATCCTGCTCGATCATGATGGGAATGAAAGTTCTTATCCCGTGAACAACACCCCATAAATTAACGCCCAAAATCCACTGCCAATCCTTAATTGTATTCTCCCAAATAGGTCCCCAACCTCCAACTCCCGCATTATTGAATAACAAGTGAACCGCTCCAAATTTTTCAATCGTCTTTCGAGCTAAGTTTTCAACATCCTCAGCTTTAGAAACGTCTGTTACCACTGCCAACACGTCAGCACCGGCATCCTTCATTTCCTTTTCTGCTTGTAACAATGCAGGTTCCTCGATATCTGCTAGCACGACCTTCATTCCTTCTTTAAAGCAATTATCTGCTAATGCACGTCCGATACCACTAGCAGCTCCTGTAATGACAGCTACTTTATCTTTAAATTCCTTCATGATGATTTGGTTATTATATCATTCAATTATATCATAATTAGAGAGAATTACTAATAAACTATATTAAAATATAATTTTAATTTATAATATTCATATCAAAAATTTTGATAAAAATAAAATTAGGAATTCACGCATAATGAGTCAAACAAAAAAAGAGATATCTGAGAAAGCATTTGAATTGGGGCAGAAATATGAAAAACAATGCACGGGTTGTGCTCAAACTGCTATAGCTGCTATTTTTGATGCTTTAGGAATATGGAATGAAGATGTTTTTAAAGCTGGAAGTGGTTTAGCTGACGGATTAGGACTTACAGGTAATGGATCATGTGGAGCTCTCGTTGGTTCTTCCATGATCATTGGATATTTATTTGGGAGAGAACATAAAGATTTTAAGAATATTGGGAAGCCCATGAAATCGTATGGACTTGTAAAAAAGTTGCATGATTGGTATGTTAAAGAATATAGTTCATGTCGGTGTTATGATGTTCAAGAAATTCAAATGGGAAGAACATTTAACCTATGGGATCCTAATGAAATGAAAGAAGCGTTTAATTCTGGGATGATGGACTGTTGTTCAAAAATTGTAGGAAATGTAGCTCGAATGGCAACTAAAATAATTTTAAATAACGGTTTTAAATCTCAAACTACTTAAAAAGCGATAGAAAATGCAAGAAAAATATGGTTTATTATAGGAGATTTTAACAATGGATGAGATAAGGGGAAAATTAATTGCAAGGATTTCTGGTAAAGGATCATTATCTGAAGGCCCGGAGTATTACATACAACCAATAGACCATTATAAAGAGAGATGGGCTGAAGTTCTTGTGAGAAAAAAGGTGCATTTGTGGCAGGATGATCCACTACTCCATGGATTAATTGATAAGATGGTCGTGATTCGTGGAGAAATCATTGAAACTAAGAGCACCATCACGATGGATCCCATAGAAGCAGAAGAAATAAATGAATGAGAGAAAGTCACTAAGGATATAAGCATTCATACAGCGTTGACATTAACTTGTCTGCTCGAGGTTTACCTTTTAGTGAGAAGAGCATTCTATTCATGGCATAAGCAGCACTCATTTTTGCGTCAAGGTCCATTATGAGCTTTGAACCACCTAATCCTCCCCATGTGAACGCCCGGGGATTTAGTCCTATTGGATCTTCTTCACATGTAAGAGCCCAGCCAAGACCCCACCGTATGATTTTAATAGATGTGAGGTCTTTACCATAACTTTGTTCTTCAATAGAATTTTCTACGGTTTGTGTTGAAAGCAAGCGAATATTATCAAGTTCACCCCCACAAGCCAGAATTGCTCCAACTTTAGCTATTGATCTCGCATTCCCATGACCGTTAGAGGCAGGAATTTCCGCGGCCCTCCAAGCGCGTGTATTAGCATCCAAGCCAGTTACAACAGGATTGAATGAACTTTTTACCAGTATTTTATTTCTTCCTAAGAATTTGACTATTTTACTTGTCATCAATCGATATAGCATAGTTTTTTTGAGAGGAATCAAGTCAGCAACTCGAGGATCGAGTTCTTCCGAGAAACCTATATGGAAATCTATATTAAGTGGCTTTGCAACTTCTTCTTGGAAAAAAGTACCTAGAGTTTTCCCGGTTATTCGACGCACTAACTCTCCCAATAGATATCCAAATGAAGTCGTATGATATCCACTATGCTTTCCGGGTTCCCACCAAGGTTTTTGGGAAGCTAGTTTGTTAACAATTAGATTCCAATCGTAAAGATCTTCTAAAGTTATTTTATCGTCGTAACCTGCCATGCCTGAATTATGACTAAGAAGATAACGAACGGGAATGTTTTCCTTCCCTGCTTGAGCAAATTCAGGCCAATATTTTGACACGGGAGCATCAAGATCAATAAGTCCACGGTCTATAAGTAAATGTATGCAAAGCGCAGCCATAACTTTTGTGGTTGACCACACATTTACAATAGTATCCTTTTCCCAAGGACGAGTTTTAGCCGCATCTGCGTATCCCGCCCAGATATCTACGACAAACTTACCATCTATAATTACCGCAAACGAAGCACCAACATCCTGACCTGTCTTAAAATGTTCAGCAAACGCTTGTTTTACTGGTTCAAATCGCTCCTCACAAAAACCGTGTATCTCAATATCGTTTGACATTACCGTTCTCATAACTCATAATTTTTTTCTTTTACAAAACAATACAATTACAGTTTAGTGTTTAAGATATTTAAACTTTAAAATATCCAACAATTAATTATACTTTTATATATTTTCACGACGAGTTTCTATTTAATACCTAACTTTTAACTAATTAATCAATTAATCAAATTTTAAAATTAAAAAGAATGAATAAAGTGAATATTAATGAGTTATGAACCTGAAAACACATGGCATCAGTATTGCTTGGAATTTAAACCTGAAGATTTGGAACCCGCAATAACGGAGGACTATGTTGAATCGAACGGTAATAAGATCCATCTAGATATTTATGGCGCGGACGAAGATCTCGAGTGGTCGATAATGTTCATTCATGGTACGGGAATGTATAGTCGATTTTATACGGAATTTTTATGGAGTTTTTATAAGAAAGGATTTCGAATGATCGGCATCGACTTACCTGGACATGGCCTAAGCGAAGGAAAACGGGGTCATTTTACAATGGATTTTTTAGTATCAACAGTACACGATATAACCACGCACGTCATAGACAAATTCGGGGAAAACGTTATCCTCGCGGGCTCAAGCTTAGGCGGGTTTACCTCTCTCTATGCTATATCTAACGATGATAGAATCAAAGTGGGAGTGTTAAATAACGCGGCAATTTTAAATGAGAAAGCTCATAAAAAAATTGTTAAATTGAAGGGAATCTATAAGGCGTTAAGACCGCTCATGCCTGTTTTCGCAAGAATACTCCCAACTTTCCGACTATCAGTCTGGATTTACTTGAATATTGAAAATTTGGTCTATAACAAGGATCTACTCCCAATTTTTGAAAAATTCATAAAAAACGACCGACTTGTAGCCGATAAATACACACTTAAATCCTTATTAACTCAAATGAAAGCTCCTCTTCCAAAACCTATTGAAGGAATTGAAACGCCCATCTTAATCATTAATGGAGATGACGATGTGCTGTTTAGCGTGGAATACATGGAAGAAATTATCGAGAGATTAGAAAGCTCAAGGAATAAAAAGCTAGAAATAATTCCTAACTCTGCTCATTTGATCTTTCATGAAAAACGAGACGAATCAATTGATATAATCGTGAAATGGTTGAAGGGTGTGTTAGCATGAAAAAATTAAAAGATAAAAATCTGGTTATTACTGGTGCTGCCAGCGGCATTGGTCGGTCATTGGCTATTGGTTTAGCAAAAGAAGGAATGAATCTGTTCATTTCCGACATTAATATAGAGAGATTAGAAAAGGTAAAAGAAGAAATTGAAGCTCTTGGGATTAAAGTTTTCACAGCAAGATGTGATGTGACTAAGTATGAAGATGTTGAGAAATTAGCAGAAATTGCGCAAGAAAAACTTGGTAATATTGACATGCTGATAAACAATGCGGGTATCGGCAGTGGTGCTTATGCTGAGACAATGGAATTGGAAGATTGGAAGAGAATTCTTGATGTAAATTTATGGAGCATCATCTATTCAATTAAGGTGTTTCTGCCTATAATGCTTGAAAGAGGACAAGGACATTTTATAAATACAGGGTCAGGTGCGGGAATTGTTGGTCAACCCGTTCATCTAGATTATTGTACATCTAAATTTGCGGTTGTAGGGTTATCTGAAGCACTCTTCAGTGAAGTCCGAGATAAAGGCATTCACGTGTCAGTAATTTGCCCAACGATAATTAAATCTAACATAATGGAACGATCAGAAGTTAGAATTCCGCCAGAATTAATGAAAAGTGTTAGTGAAGCTGAACTTCCCGAAAAAGAGGGAAGGTTTAAAGAAGAATTCTGGAAGGAATATTCAAAAAAGGGGCTGACCCCCGAGAAAGCCGCTAAAAAATATATAAAGGGGATTAAGAAGCAGAAGTTATTTATTTATGACAAATCAATCCTTCGAGTTGCTTTATTTATAAAGGCATGCTTTTCGTCCATTTACAAGCGTGTTTTACGTCAACAGGGCAAGGAACACGAAGAAATTATAAAAACAGCTCTAAAAAATATCTAAAATTTATGATTAAAAAAAAGAAATCATTTGAGATGAGTTTCTTCATAGGTTTTTTTTTACATTAAAACTTTTTATAAAAGATATATATACCGTTCTCCAAGACCCAAAATACGATTGAGAAGAATACAATCCATTCGGGTAATGGATCCTTTACCATAAGAAAATACGCAAAAGTCACTGCTACAAAACACCCAATTAATACTTGAATATTTGCATATTTCGAATCTTTAAACATTACAA
>JAEORV010000080.1 GCA_016840695.1 Promethearchaeota archaeon | reverse complement strand
AAAGATAGGATTTCAAAAAATGTTGCGACAAGCTTTTATTGTTAAGGGGAACGATGTCATTTATGTAAGAACCTACGGGAATGCGTTATCGAACTCGGAAGTGGAGGACCTTTCTTTCAAGTTGAAGAGAGAAGCAATGAAGAAGTTAGGGAAAGCTATAGGTTATTACGATTATTTAAGGTTTCGGGTTTCCTATGTCGTTGAAATTGATTTCGATTTAATCTTTGTTTTAGTAACTGGCTTGATGGATGATTTCTTCCGCGTTGTTCGTGGAGAAATGATAAATTTCAAGAACAGTTTCATGAATAATTTTGAACAAGAAGTTAATAGAAATGAGCTAAAAAGCATCGATTATAACACTTTAGACTTCATTCTTGATAAAATGCACAGGAATATTGCAACGAAAATTGCCGTTGTTGGTTTTTCAGGAGTAGGAAAGACGACTATAAAACGATTGATTAGATTGGACGAAATACCCTTACAACACATACCTACAATTTCGGGAGATATCGCCACGATTAGAATTGGAAAGCTGGAATTTAGATTATTCGATTTTGCCGGGCAAGACGAATATAAATATCTCTGGAAAGGTTTTCTCAAGGGAAGTCATGCAGTACTGGTAGTAACGGATTCAACGCCTAGGAATATTGAAAAAAGTCGATTTTTTATGGATTTGATCCAAAGTGAGGTACCAAATACGCGTGCTGCGATTATTGGTAACAAGCAAGACCTCAAGGATGCGATGAAGATTGAAGAGATTGAAGAACTGCTTAATATGAAAACATATCCAATGGTTGCCAACAAGTCGGAAAATAGAGATAAAATGATAAGAATAATTGCTGAAGTCATGGATATCAATCCAGAATCCTCGCCATTGATTGCAGAATTATTTCAAACAGCTGAACCCATTAATGTGTTTGAAAAAGACACTGAGGGAGACATTGTAGAAAAGGCCGAAAATGTTATAGAAGAAGATCTTCTTATGGACCAAGATTCTATAGAAACAGGCATCTCGGGAGAAGAAAAAGTCCAAACGCATGAACCCAGCGCGCACATGACAAATGTAATGGACCGAAAAGAACAAGTAAAACAACAAGTAATGAGGCAGAACATCCAAGAAGTGGACATAGCTCTTGATGTGTGCGATGAAGTCGCAAAAGAGATTCTGGGTGCCGGCGAAAATCCGTTGGAGACCCACTACGAGATGATTAGTGCCACTTTAAAGACTCTTAACAATGATAAGGAATATACATACGAAGAATTTTACGAGGGTTACCAAAACTATGTTAAAAAATTGTTTATATGTGATAATCTCCCTTTAAAACAGTTCTTAGAGCCTCAATACGCCCTGTTGAAAAAAAATATTGGAGAAGAAGGAGTTGTTGCTCCTAACGCACAAAAAAATGTTTCTGCAATTATGAATGCCATGAATTGTGCTTTTTTAACCATGTGCAATCCTAAGGAATTCCCGAATTTTGCCGCCTTGTTAAAACATTTTAAAATGTACGTGTTAGACACTGCCGAACTCAATGAAACACGAACTTTTTATAGGAAATGTTTGGAGAGAATTGTTGCCTGGTAATGAATAAATTAGAGAGTTTAAAAGAATTGCCTTGCTAAATCTTCCAACTTTTCTCTAGCTAAGTACTGTAGGTCTCTTGTTCCATTTAAGATTATTTTAATATCGTTTCTCTCTACATCAACGGTTAAATCGATGAAATTCACCTTTTTTTTAACATTTTCTAAAAATTTAACCGTGTTGTCAAGGGAACCGCTGTTATTATAAAATCGAATGATCATTTTTTTTCCTGGCATGTTTAAGATCAAAACACGTTATGTTTTTTGTAAGGATATAATAATTTATTGTTAATTAGAAAAAAATAGCAATTAATACCTTAATTTCTCTTTCACATTCCTGTAATCTTCAGATAACTTTCGATATTCAATGTTTCCACACCTAGGGCATTGCAGTTTGTTAAATCCCTCTTTTTCGAGCTCAGTTCCACAAATTAAGCATTCGGCCTGAATCACTCCTAAGTTTTTTCCTTTAGTGCTTAGTTTATATTCGTTAAATTCTTGACCTATTATTTTAGCTCTGATAATATCCGTGATCTGGAAAGCATCTTGGATTTTCTCAACATATTTATTAGAAATTTCACTCACATGAACATTCCCCATATAACTGCTATTAAAATGTAGTTTATTGTTAATAGTATGAAAGCTCACGCCTATTGAATATAGCCTTAAGAATAATACGGTTCCAATAACAATATCGCCAATTTTCACAATTTTCCTATCTTCTTCTTGGAAAGTTTTTACTTCGATTTCTCGCTTATTTTTATCTATAGAAGCGATACCAATTTTGGTTGAAAATATTTCTCCATCTTTTACAAAAGTAGAATGCTTGTCAGGTAAGAACTCCTCTACCACTCCTAAGTATTGACCTGTCATTACCATTTCCTTGTCATTTACGCTTTTCTTACTCATAATCTCTCATCATTTCTTCGCGTTATTTTAATAAACTCTTTAGGTTTCTCATCAAGTAAATAAAATATATAAAATAAAATAAATTTATTCATTATCAAATATTACAGAAGCAGATATTTTAGCAATAAAATTAAAAATGAAAAAGAAGGATATTGTATCTATCATTCAAACAACTGAATCGTTCAGTAATCCTCAAATTGATTTGGAGCAATATTGTATTGATGCAGGATGTGCTGTAGACATTATCTATTTTGCCGGTTTTGAATTTAACGATATAAATGATAAACTAGTGGTTGATCTTGGTGCTGGAACGGGAAGGCTAACTTTTTGTAGCGCTCTATTAAACGCAAGTTTAATTGTGAGCGTGGACATTGACTATAATGCCTTAATAACGTTAAAAAACAATGCTACTAAACTAGGATTAGAGACCCTTGTGTGCCCAGTGTGCTCTGATATTCTTAATTTTGAGGTAGAACAAAACAATTTGTTAAAAAATTCCGAAATTACCACGATAATGAATCCTCCCTTTGGAGTTCAAAACAAGTTTGCCGATAGGGCATTTTTAAAAAAAGCTTTTTCCTTTTCAGAAGTTGTTTATTCAATTCACTTAGCTGGAAAAAAAAATCAAAATTTTATTATGAATTACATCAGCAAGTTCAATTGGCGTGTTGATTACGTTTTACCGTTTAACATGATTCTTGAGAAAAGTTTTGATTTTCACACTCACAAAACAAAAATAATTGATGTGAATGTATATAGATTTGTAAAAAGATAGAAATAAAAAATATTTTAAAGATTATATCTATTGAAAGTCCTTCCAAGATCCAAAGTTCTTTGGGTATATCGCTTTATCTCCTAAGAGTTCTTCAATTCTTAATAGTTGATTATACTTACTGTTTCGATCTGATCTTGCTGTTGCTCCTGTTTTTATTTGACCCGTGCAAAGACCAACTGCCAGATCAGCGATAAAAGTATCCTCAGTTTCACCAGAACGATGTGATACCATTACATTAAATCCATTTCTAAAAGACATTTTACATGCGTTTATTGCTTCGGTTAAAGAACCAATTTGATTTACTTTGAGTAATAGAGCGTTACCTGCTTTTTCGTTAATTGCTTTTTCTAAGATTTTTATGTTTGTAACAGTGATATCATCGTCCACGATTTGGATAGATTTATCTACTTTTGCCGTTAAATTAGAAAATCCCCTAAATGCTTTCTCGTCAAAAGGATCTTCAATTGATTTTATTAAGGAGTATTCTTGAATTAAATCAATGTAATACTGAAGCAATTCCTCTTCACTTAACTTTTTTCCATCGATATTATAAGTACCATCAGTACAGAATTCACTCGCCGCAGCATCCATCCCTAATTGAAAGTCAATTCCAATTAAAAATCCCGCTTCTTCAATTGCTTCCACTATCACATCTATAGCTTCCCGTGTTGTAGATAAATCTGGAGCAAATCCTCCTTCATCACCAACATTTATGGCTGTCTTTCCGTATTTTTTAGATAAGATGCCCTTTAATGTCTGATACACTTCTGCAACATTTTGAATGGCTTGCGCAAATGATTTAGCTCCTACAGGTAATACCATGAATTCTTGAATTGCGAGATTATTACCTGCGTGCTCACCTCCATTAATAATGTTGCAACATGGAAGCGGTAGAAGGTAATCTTCTCTGTTCTTATCGTGGCTAATTTCATAGAGATGTGCAAATAACGGTTTTTCAGCTAGCTTAGCTGCCAGTTTTGCAGCTCCTAGAGATACAGACAATATAGCATTGGCACCTAACTTACTTTTATTATCAGTACCATCAATGGCATTCATTTCTTCATCTAACTTCGTCTGTTCTCTTACATCAAAACCGATTAATTTTTTTCCTAAAATAGTATTTACATTCGAAACAGCTTTTGACACGTGCTTTCCTTTAAAGGCTTTCCCTCCATCCCGCAATTCAAGTGCTTCTAGGACACCTGTTGATGCGCCTGAGGGGACGGCGGCTCTTGCAAAAGTCTTACCGGCATATACTTCTGACTCCACCGTGGGATTTCCTCGAGAGTCTAAAATCCATCGGGAATGTATTTTTGTTATTTTAAAGTCTGTCATGACAAATTTCTCGTTTCAAGTTAAATTAATTGTTAATAATGATAAAGACAATTTCATTCTTAATAATTTTTTATTCTAAATACAAAAAAGAATAATTTATTTTTCTCCCATAATAATTAAGGGATACATTGTTAATTCAATCTCAGAATAATTTGAAAGCTGATCTTTCAATTCTGGTGTCAAATACCGTTTTACTTCGGGATCTTCTTTACAGATAAACCGAATTTTTTTAAAATGCTTTGAAAATATTGTTTCGTATTCTTCCATTCGTAATTTGTTCAAATAAACGTTAGGTTTGAAATTTTTATTTAATAAATGATTCCATGGTCGTTTTGGATTTATTTCATGTCCACCGTGAAGTTTGGTATAAATGTCAACGGTGATATAAAACTTACCCCCCTTTTTTAATACTCTTTTCACTTCTTTCACGCACATCTCCACGTTTTTAAAGTGTTCAAAACTTAAAATAGACAATACGAAATCAAATGAATTCTCCTTAAATTTCAAGTCTTCTGCGTTCATGTGCTTAATTATGAATTGCGATTTTCTACTTTTCTCGCTCAATCTCGATAACTCTTTAAAATACTGCCGATCAAATAAGAGAGACCGAAGAAAGGTTTTAAGGAATCTGTTCAATCCATTTTTATATATAATAGCTTTATAATTTCTATAATCGTGCCGTAGTAAAATAACATCTAAATCAATTCCTATAGCATTATTATGTTTACTCAATAAATAAGTATAAGGATATCTTTGACCACATCCAATATCAAGAACTTTCTTGTTTTTTAATTCAAAATTAAACTCGGTTCTCAAATCTTTTTGAATCTTTAAAAATTTCACATAATTATTTCTGGCATATTGTTTTGTTGAAATTAACCTTTTCTTAAACAATAGAAAGTAATCTTTCAAGTTGGAACGTGTATAAGTTTCCATAATTTACTTCAGTCTATTATATTTAATATTGGTTTTATCATACTAAATCTATAAAAATCATGGCAAAGATTTTTTTAATAATTAAAATTTCCTTATGTATTTAAACTTGTATTGAATAAAAAATTTCTGACGAAAACTATGTCAAAATCAAGGACTTCGCTTGAAAACCGACCGTGGGTTGAAAAATATCGCCCGAGAATGTTAGATGATATAGTTAATCAGAAAGGAATTGTAAAACGATTAAAGCAGTTTACAAAAGATAAATCCATGCCTCACTTAATTTTTGCTGGTCCTGCAGGCACGGGAAAAACGACTTCCGCCTTAGCAATGGTTAGAGAGTTATATGGGCGTAAAATGGCAGTCAATAGTACATTTCTGGAATTAAACGCCAGTGATGCTCGAGGAATAGATGTCATTAGGACATATATAAAAGATTTTGCAAAAGCAAGACCCCCGGTTGATATTCCATTTAAAATATTAATTTTAGACGAAGCCGATAACATGACTGCCCCAGCGCAACAAGCACTAAGAAGAACCATGGAAAAATATACTAAAAATTGCCGAATGATTTTAATTTGCAATTACTCCAATAAAATAATTCCTCCAATCCAATCAAGATGCGTCGTGTTCAGGTTTGCCTCATTAAATAACGATGATATAAAAGAAAGATTAACTTATATATCAAAACAAGAGGATATTAATGTTATTTCAAGCGGATTTAACGCATTAGTAGAAGTATCTAGAGGAGATTGCCGGCGAGCAATAAATTACCTGCAATCGTGTGGAACTATCTCAAAAAAAATTGATGAAGAGATAGTGTTTCGCGTTGCTGGAGAAGTTCCACCAGAAAAAGTAAAAAAAATTTTGCTAACGGCTTTAGAAGGACAATTACAACTATCAATAAAATTTCTTAATGATTTAATCAAGGATTACGGACTTTCAGGAAGAAATATCATTAAAAACCTTCATAGAGAGGTATATGATTTGAATAAGTCTGAAGACATTAAGATTGAATTATCTAAGATATTAGCTGATTTTGAGTATAGGTTAAGCCAAGGAAGTACGGAACAAATTCAATTACAAGCTTTATTAGCTAAAATCGTCATGTTGCAGGATTTTAAATAGCTGGTGTTTTACGCCTGTCTTTTGTTCCTGAAGTCGGAAATACTTTTCCATTCTATTTATGGATTTAGGATCAGGTTTAAATTTAATGCTATTATCATATTCGATGTCCCAAAGAACTAATCCTAATGGTGCTATAGGTTCGTAAGAGTAATAAGTTGAGGAATCAAATAATTTTAAAAATTCACTGTATTCTATTTCACCTTTT
>JAEORV010000079.1 GCA_016840695.1 Promethearchaeota archaeon | reverse complement strand
AAAATTTTCATAAATAGAGTTAAAAATAACACAAGATAATTGAAGTCTCATGTTTTACATATCCGTCTGGTCAATGGGAGTTATCATCGCTGTAATCGTAACTATCTTGTATAAAGTGAAAAGAATAAACAAGTTAGTGTGGTACATTTATTGGATTGGCTTCGGTTTGGGATGCGTTTGGGAATTCTGGTTATCCGTAGCTAACGAATTGTATATATTTACGGCGTATCCTTGGCCAGCTTCTGTTTTTCACGCACAAAGACCAGTAGAAGGCGTGTTAGCGATCTTTGTCATCGCAATTACCCATAGCCTATGGGATGGCGGACTCTTCTTGCTTTGCGTGTTGTTTGTAAACTTGATATGCAAGGAGCCCTATTTTGAAAAGTTTAATTGGAAGGAGTTGATCGTACTGCTTGTTATCGGTCAAATACAAGAATTTATCGTTGAGCTTACGAGCATTTCTAATAACGCATGGGAATTTTATTTGGGACCAGATGGGACAGGAACGTGGTATAATGTTCCCTTATTCTTTATTGGGGGTAAAGCCATAACGCTATTGCCGCAATTGATATGGGTTGCTGCACCAATTGCGTTTTATTTCATCGTGCTCAAGTTAAAACCAAGATTTCAAGAGGAAAAGCTATTTTTTGAAAGAGCCTTCAGTTTAGTGTAAAAACTAAATGCTAATTCTTATTTTCTTCTGAAAATTTTATTCATTTTCATTAAAATAGTCATGTCGCCCTCAACCTTGTAAAGGCCTTTCATTAACGATTGCGCGCCATCGAGCTTTCCCATCGAAACGTCCATCCAGACATTTGCAGGTGATATTATAGTGGTTGTTGGCTCCTCGTGTGCTCCTTCATAGGCTTGACATTCAGTTTCGTTTATTATTAGGTGAAAACTATCGTCGTCTAAATTGAATTGAACCACTGCTTTTAATCCCAGTATGGCGTTCGGATTGTACATCGTTGCCATCCCTGCAAAAAAGGCACCCATCCCTTTATCCGACATTTTTAAAGGCACTGCGTCCACTTCGCTTAATTGAACTTGACTATATTCTTTAGGTTGTAAGCTTTTCCAGTATTTATTTGCCACATGTCTAAATTTACTGACTTGTTCTTCAGTATAAGTAGTCTTTTCAACAATTGCTTTTTTTGTTTCTTCCGATATAGCTCCATTCTTGGCGACTTCAAAACCAGCTTGTTCAATATCTTTATATAATTCCGTATATTCTCTTTGAAATCCGTCTTTACTCATCATCTCTGACGCGGGAATTAAAATGTCTCCGACATATCCTTTAGGACCAGCAAATCTTTTAAACGAAAGGACCAATCCGTCGAAGTGAGAACGTTCAGGAAATCCCGCCACGCTAATTAGAAAGATCTTGCGTCTTTTTGTTGTACCGCGCATCGGGTGAGTAGTAGTACCATCTAACTCTACTAAATAAGGTTCCGCCATAGGGATGATGCGATCTAGAAAATCTTTAACTAAACCAGTCGCTTGAAAGATGTAAAGAGGCGTGGCTATTACTATGAGATCGGCTTCCATGACTTTAGGCAAGATCACATCCATGTCATCTCGCTGAATGCACTTTCCTGGAGTTTTTGTCCAGCACGTATAACATCCCAGGCAGTGCTTGATCTTGTGCTTAATTAACATGATTTCTTCTACTTGAACACCTGCTCGTTTCAAACCCCGTGCAAAATTATCGCCCACGTGATAGGACGCCGATTTTTTCTGTCGTGGACTGCCGTAAATTACTACCGCTTTCATATATTATACCTTCTTTTATAATTAAAAAAGATTCTGATAATTCTTATCAGTATTTATAGCATATTTAATATATATTTCTTCATATTGAATGAAGGATTAGTAATTGCCGAATTATTATTATAAATTCATAATTATTATTAGTTATAAACATGCTTGATGATTTCATGAATCGACTTCCAGAACTCCTTGCTCCGGTTCAAAATTGGCATTCCTTGAAAATGGTAAAGGGGATTGCTGATGCAATTTATTTTGGCGTTGAAGATTACAACATGCGTGCAAAAGCTGATAATTTTAAGCGAGATAATTTGATTAAAGTTACTGAGTTCTGCCACGAACAAGAACCAAGAATGAACGCATATTTGTGTACTAATATCTTGATTTATAACAATGAGTTGGATGACTTAGAAGATTTAATATCCGTAGCTAAGGACGCGGGAATTGATGCAATTATTGCTCACGATATAGCAGCGATACAAATTGCAAAAAAAATGAAAGTCAATTTTCACATATCAACGCAAGCAAACGTGTCGAATATTGAATCTGCTAAATTTTACGAAGGTTTAGGAGCGCAGAGAATTATTTTAGCGCGCGAGTTGTCTTTAAAGCAGATTGGTGAAATAAGGAAAAACTTGAAAAGTACCGAAATCGAATGTTTTGTACACGGGGCAATGTGTACCTCTATTAGCGGTAGGTGCTATTTATCAACTACAATATGTGATTCTGAGGAATTTTCAGCAAATCGTGGAAAATGCGTGCAACCCTGTAGGCGACGATGGACGGTGATTGACGACGACAACAACGAGCTAATTTACGACGGCCTTCGATTCTTAAACTCTAAAGATTTATGCATGATTGAGTATATTCCTGAATTAATGGAAGCTAATATTGACTCCTTTAAAATCGAGGGGCGCATGAAAGACCCATTATATGCGAAAACCGTGGTAAAATGTTATCGAGAGGCGATAAATAGTTATCGGGAAGGTACTTATTCAAGTGCGAAAGTAATGGATTGGTTAAATAGACTCAAAACCGTGTTTAATCGGGGATTTCATACGGGATTTTACTTTCACAAACCTACAATAGAAGAAGTGGAGTTAGAGGAAATGGGGAATATTTCACCTTATAAAAAGGTTTATATTGGCGAAATAGAATCGTTTCACGAGACGACCATGACGGCAAATGTGTTAATTGAAAATAAGGGAGTTCCACTAAAAAGTGGAAGCGAAGTTTTATTAAAAGGAATGGATACATATCATTTTGAGACAGTAAAAAAAATCTTTGTGAGTGGAAAAGAAGTAAAAGAAGTCGTGCGAAACGACAAAGATGATCCCCTAAAGGTAAATATTCGCCTAACTGATAAAGTATTACCTCAAGAAAAAATATTTATCCTAACAAAGAATAGAAATTTGAAGATTTAGAATGAGTTATGAAGAAAAAAGGAAGAATTTGGTAAATAATCTCGTTAAACGAGGTATCTTGAGCAAGAAAAAAGTTATAAACGCCATGCTTAAAGTACCGAGGCACGAGTTCGTCCCCGCAAACGCCGTTTCTTCGGCATATTCCGATTCACCCTTGTCAATCGGGTTGAGCCAGACGATCAGTGCACCGCATATGAACGCCATGATGTGTGAATATTTAGAACTCAAGGAGGGGGACAAAGTTTTAGAGATTGGAACGGGCTCTGGATACCACGCAGCGTTATGTGCGGAATTAATTGCTCCTGAAAACGCAAGCAATCCAGGACACGTGTATACTATAGAACGTCACGAAGAGCTCGCAGAACGCGCAAAGATAAATATTTCAAGGGCGGGATACGAGGATATAATAACCGTGATCCACGGCGATGGCACGTTAGGGTATGAAAAAGAGGCACCGTATAACAAGATCTTAGTAACTGCCGCATCACCGGAGAAAGTCCCTCCTGCGTTCAAGAACCAACTGAAGGATAAAGGTATTCTTTGCATTCCTGCTGGTTCTAAGGGCTATGGGCAAACACTATATGTTGTCCGTAAAGAAGGTAACGTTTTTGAGACTGAAAGAAAAACTGGAGTAAGATTTGTTCCCTTAATTGGAAAGCATGGATTCAGCACCTAAAAGACATGAGCTTCTAAAAATATTAGGCTTTTAACCGTTTCTCGAGCTTTTTTTTCATCAGTTCTTTTCGTACTCGTTTTACATGCTTGTTCTTTTTTATATCATCTCGCAAAACATCATCGCAACCGTTCCAAGTATTACATTTTCCGTGAGCCATCACTTGCTAAACACCTCAATTTATTGTTCAAATCGCTTCATCCATAATATACGGAGAAAACTACCTATAATAAGACAATGGGCATGGAATATAAATCATTATTGATATACTAAAATTTAAATAAGGAAATTTTACTAGTTTGATTTTAAAACTTAGTCAATTTACTTAAAAACTGAAAAAAAAGCTATTTTTTATACTTAGCTAGGGATTTTTCTATTTTGTTTTTCATTAATTGTTTCCGAATATTTTTAACATGTTCGTTTTTCTCAAAGATTTCACTTAACGATTTGTTATTATACGAGTAGCCATTTCTTCTCTGAGAAGCGCCGTGATCTTTTATCGGGTATCCCTTTTTTTCTTTCGATGTACTTTATTTAATTTAGCGTTTTTACATATTTAAAGATGATGATTTCCGACAAAATTTGGGAGACTATTTACTTTTGTGTAAAATAAAATCATGAAATTTTTAATTTCAATTTTATTTCGAAATTTTTATCGAGTTTAAAGCAAGGAGTCAAGTTCAATCCCTGATAAATCTTTTTATACCCTACATCAGTGTATGCATAAGCGATGATGGGGAAATGATTGATTTGTTGCCATTCCGTGTTCGATTCGATATTAATATCTAATGTGAGGTCGTATGTTTCGTCGTAGGCTTTAAAATGAGAACCCTTGTATTGAAACGGCTCCATTAGAGTTTTCTTTGCCATGGTTTCTGAAAGAAAATCTTCAGTTTCCCATTGGAATGTACTTAAATCACCGTTAAAGAAAAACGGCAGATCGACGGCAACATAAAGGTTTGCGAGTATTCTTTTCAATACAGCTTCGTTTCCTGAGCCTTCTTCAAGAGTTCCACTAACAACGATTTCGATTTCATCATCGACAACTACAATTTGTTTTGATATGGTAAATTGAACTTTCTCGTCGGAATCCGTGTCTTTAATACCTCCTATCATGCCCATTTCTAAAGTTGCTTTTTTTCCATCTATTTCGCTCTTAGATACCTTAAAATTGCCATTAATAAAATCTCCAAACTCGTAATATTCGTCTGATTGAAGCTGTTCGAAAGTCACATCGTTGTGTAAGAATCTTATCCTCAACATGCTCCTCCTATATCGGTCTACCATCAATTCACTTTGCTCTATTTTATCGCTTTCGTGATAGGCCTCGGGCCATCTTGTAAGCGTGTTCAAGAGATTATACGATTTCGGCTTGTAATCCAATTCGAAAATGGTACCACCTTCTGATGGATTCAAATACACGTTCAAGACTTCCGACTCGATGAGAACGTCCATTTTACTGTCCTTGTTGAAATCTGACGGTTCAATAGAGATATAAGAGCTCCTACGAGATAAATCAATTCCGTTCATCTCATCAATCAATTTTTCAGCGTTAATCAAATGCGTATAGACAGAAAATCGCAAAAATTGTAAGTAGACGCCTCCAAACATGCCGTGCCAATAACAATCGTTACACTGCGCCTTGTATATCTCGTCCCAGGTTTTTAAAACCTTAGGCTTTATTTTCGATATGAGTGACGAGTCCTTCAGCTGCCTTATCTTTTCCTCGATTTTGAGCAATTTTCCTCGGACATGGAGCATTTTTTTATGCATATTGTTAGATTCGGGATATTTCACGAGGAAATAACGCCAAAAACCACCTTTCAAGAATTGGTAAATCTCTTTTTGCTCTGGATCGTCTTTTAGTTCTTTTCTAATCCTTTTAAAGTTCTTCCGAATTTCCGTGGGCAACACCCATTCTTCCATCTTGTCGTAACTCGCAGTAGGTAAATACACGAGGTCTTTTGCGGGATATCTTTCCATGTATTCAGAAAGGGTTAACGATTTTATCCAAGAGTTATTTTCTATTTGCTCAAAAAAAGCAGTTACAAAAGGCTTTCCGTTATCGCCATCTTCGTGACCCTTTCCTTCAACATAACAGAATAGGTGTGTTGATCCCCAAACGCCCATTTTTTCCGCATCTGATATCAATAACGCAATGCGATCCCCTTTTTCGTCAGCTATGCTTTTTAGATAATCGATCGTCAAGTAAGTTGGCTTCCAAGGTGTGAGATATCTAATGGGCTCATTTATTGGAAATATTCTTAGAGTTTTTCCCTCGTCCTCAGTGATGTAAGAATAGAGCGTTCCCTCTTGAGTGATCCCACAAGATCTAAAGTGATTATCATCGACAATCACGTATTCCAATCCCACTTCGCTAAGAAATGAGGGATAATTAGGTTCCCATACTCTCTCAGATAACCACGCTCCCTTTACTTCTAAACCAAACTCTGTCTTTATAAGGTTTGAAAGCTTACGCATTTGTGCAATTTTATCGCGGTTCGGGATGATAGCAAATATTGGTTCGTAATATCCTCCTCCGATAATCTCGATTTGCCCTCGCTGAGCCATTATATTTACCTTATCAATGAGTTCTGGTTTGTGCTCGATAAACCACTCCAGTAAATTTCCAGAGAAATGCAACGTCACCTTGACTTCAGGGTGCTTAAAAATAGTATCTATTAATGGCCCGTAAGATTTTTGAAAGCAATCTTCAAAGACGTGACCGAAATTGTCAACGGGCTGATGGAAATGAAACACGATTGGAAAATTAATTGTTTTTTCTGTTATACGCATAACACCTTTTTCTTTAATATAAAAAATAAAGTTTAGATGGTTTTTAATTGTAATGATTACTATATGTTTTAATTGCTCCAAAAGCTAAAATTATACAGCAAAAAAAACCTGCAAATATAGTTATTTTTTGACCTGTAGCTAAAACAATTAAATACACATCGGAACTCCAATTAAAATCAATTAAGATTAAAGACAGATAAATCCCTAACATTATTGAATAGATAATTAGAACATAACTATATCTATTTTCATATTGATGATTATAAAGAATTAAAACAATATAAGGC
>JAEORV010000078.1 GCA_016840695.1 Promethearchaeota archaeon | reverse complement strand
CCATTACCTCCATATATAGACAAAAAATCGTTCAAGCAATTCTACTGGACGGCTTACAATGGGATCGTAAAAAAAACAGATATTTTTGAGCATAGGGGAATTCATAACTATTTTACTCACCCGATCCTTCAATCTTTCCAGTTAAAATAGTTATGAATTCCCCTATGCTCAAAAATATCTGTTTTTTTTACGATCCCATTGTAAGCCGTCCAGTAGAATTGCTTGAACGATTTTTTGTCTATATATGGAGGTAATGGGAAGCTCCCAACGTCATCGTATAGGGGAAATTGCTGCAATTTAGTGTTCACCATTAATGTATTGTTAAAACAGACTTCAAGGGTGATAATATTTATTGATTAAATAATCTATTTCTTTTTCACTCAAGTCAAACAGTTGAAACATCAAGTGATCAATGGTTTTTTGAACGGAATTACTGTCTTTCCTTTCTATAGCAGAGTATAAGGAAGGGACCATGTCGTCCTTAATACCCTTCATATCGACTTCTATTTTGCGTACCTTCTCTATAAATACTCCAGTTTCCAAATTGCTCGTTGGATTGTTTAATTCAATTAAAAATGACGAGAGAATGGCAACCATTCTTGCGTTCAAATGGTTTTTTTTGGATTGAAGCGCATTCATATTCGGAAGGGGTAATTCCTCCTCTAATTTCGTCTTACTTCTTTTTATCTTGATATTCTTCGCCTTGAACAAGAAATGAACAAGCTTAGAATTGAGATATGCCAGGAGGAATGGATAATCCAATTCTTTTTCGGGAACCTTCGGCCATAGAAAATAAGTATCTGAAGTGGCGTAATATGAAGTTTCGGCGAAACCGAAAATGTTGTCGTTTGAAATATATTTGAAAAAGATTTTTTTTGCGTTATCATATAGCGGTTCAAGGTCAGTTAAATTTTCCTCTGTCCCATCGTTTACCTTGTTGAGATTTCGTATGAAAGCGCCCCTTCTAGGGAAGTAGATATCGCACGCGTTTTCTTTAGCATTCACGAGGATATCCTTTAAGTTACTTTCGAATTGCTTTAAATATGCCGTGAGCAGCGGATATTCTTTCTCGATTCTTCCATTTCGAGAGCTTTCCGGTCTAGAAGTAAATTGATTCTTGTTAAAAAATATCGCATATTTTCTATGATGTTCTCGATCGTGACCATAGGGTTTTATTGATTTACTCTTATAAATTATTTTCAATCGTTCTTTCTCTCTTTCAGATAACCCGTGATATTTCCCATTTATCCTAATGGAGTGTACATCCTCTTTAATTTTAAGGTTATTTTCTTCACTTAACACGAAAATATCGTCTTTAATAAAGATTATTCCATTACGAACTACGAAGAAATCCTTTATTAACATGACTTGATTCTTTTTTGAACAATAATTCTCAATTTTATCTATAATCTTTTTAACCTCATCGGGATAAAGGAGGTTCCAACTTCCTTCTGGATTCAAATCCTTGTTCGTTACTGCGGACTCGTATTTCATTACATATTTTGTTACATTTCCCTCAATCAAATCCTTGAACACTTCTTCATTGAATTCGCTATCCAATTGATTATTTGCTTTTTTCTTTAAAATTTTTAATATCTCCACGTTACGATTGGAATTTTGTCCTTTTTCTTTTTCTGTTTTTTTCTGCAATATAAAAATACAATTGTGCTGTCCTTTCGCTCCTTGAAACATTTTCAGACTTGAAAGATCGATATATTGCCGTATAAAACATTCTTCTAATATATGTGGCTTCAGCAGTTTTATTCCTGTTTTTTTCGATTTTGTAATCCAATAATTCGTGGTGATAAACGATAGGATACCTCCTGGTTTCAATTTTAAAATGGCTTTATGGATGAAAAAATAAAATAAATCCATGTTACCAACGAAGTATTCAGCACAAATGGGATATAATTTAACATAATCTTGAAAAACTTGAGCATTGTAATTCTGTCCTAAATAAGGATGATTTCCTATAATTAAATCGTATTTTTCGCTTTCATCTGAGCCTAAAAAATTCTCAAATTTGAATTTAACGCTTGGATATGCTTCAACTAGATATTTTTTCAATTTTTCATCGATTTCGTAAGCGTAGATATTGTTTATACCTTCTTTAATTAAGAATTTTAAGAATACGCCTTTACCTACGGAGGGTTCTAAGACTTTCAATTTTTGCTCGTCATAGAAACTCAAGGCGTTTTTTATCATAAATATTGCGACGTAATCAGGGGTAAAAACCTGTCCAATTGAAGTACTCGCATGGGCTTTATCCTTTTTGACAACCATCTAATCATATAAAGTTGGGTCAATCAAATCTAAATACTTGATGGTTTGTTGATCTAAAACTAAAACTATAAGGAAAGAATCATAAAGCTTCGGGAAGCAGTAAAATAAAATTTCTTCCTTGAGAATGATTACCTTCAACTTTGTCTTGAGAATTAATGGAGACAACTTGATTTTCTGATCCTAATTTAAATATTACTTCTGATACAATACCTTTTAGAAGCTCTCGATTGCGCTCCTTTTGATTCTCAAATGTCGGCTCTATTTAGTTCATGATTTATTCTACAGCGGGAATCGCCATATTTTCTTTATTACTAATATTAGGCAAAAAATTCTCTAAAAAAAATAATTTGATAATTTCCATATATTTTTATCTCAATAAAAAAAACAATCTGATTAACACTAAATTGGGTTAAAAATAATGTAAAATAAAAAATAAAAAAGTATGGTAGATATCTTATTCCTACGCTTTTATTACATCTACCAATTTTGGAAAGATTCTCGTGTAATGCACAGCCATGCAATGTACTCCAGCCAGTAAATTCTTTGATTTTAGCTCAGAAATAAATGGCTTGAAGAATTCATAATTTAGCTGGTCGTAAGCTTCTTTTTGTTGAGCCTTGTCCGAAATGTCTGTTTTGACGCTTTTCCATCGTGCTAATATTTCCTTTGGTACGTCAACGCCAGGAACAAACATGTCAAATCCTTTGGCTATTCCGTAAGATTTCATTGGAAAGATTCCAAGAAAAATGGGGACTTTGTATTTTTGAATTCCTTCTAAGAATTCTATGGTCCTGTCAAGGTCGTATACGACCTGCGTTTGTATAAATTCGCAGCCAGCTTCGGCTTTTCTTCCAATCTTTAAAATCTCTGCTTCCATTGGATCAGCGTTAGGATTTGCTGCCCCACCAACGTGCATTTTAGGAGGGTGTTCGATTTCTTTTCCGTTGATTGATCCGGTATCGACCATTTCTCTTACGAGTTGTATTAATGTTGCAGAATCCATGTCAAAAACGGGTTTGCTCTCTGGACAATCGCCTAAAGCAGTGTGGTCACCACACAGCGAAAGCACGTTGTTTATTCCTAAAGCCTCAGCGCCCATTATCATTCCTGCTAAACCAATTTTATTGCAATCTCGTACCGTTAATTGCCATACCGTCTCGATCCCGGTCGCCTCTTGAATTATGTGTGAAGCGGCCAAGCTATTAATTGTTACAATCGCTAAAGGACTATCAGTTACATTCGCAGCATGTACATAGGGGGCCATTTCTTTAGCTTCTTGAATCGTGTGAGATAAATCACATGTTTTCTCAGGTTCCAATTCGCCAGTTAAAACAAATTCGCCTTTCGCTAATGCTTCTCCTACTTTTGAATAGATTTTTTGTTCTGTCATTCTTTCCTTGCACCTCCTACCTAAATATCACTTCTTGTTGATGACCTGATTCGGACCAATCTCTAGGAGCCCTTAACTTTGAAAATAAATCTAACCTTCCTAATTCTTTTAAACGCTCATAGATTAAGACCCATCCACAATCTTTCTCATAATTTCCAACTTCGCATTTCCCCTTAACCATTCCACCACAAGGTCCATTCATGAGACCTTTGGCACAAGTAGTTATGGGACAAATACCACCTGTCTCGTTTAATAAGCAGTCTCCACAACCTGCGCAACGTTTATAAAATCTTCCTATGCGCTCCGTCATTCCAATAAATTCCGTGTTGTTCGCTGTAAAAACGGGTAATTCGGGGTGCTTTTTTTTGAGAACTTTAATAACTGACTGAACTCCAAGTCCACAAGCCAAAGTTAAAATTGCATCTGTATTGGATAATTCTTCGTCAATTTTTCTCAAATCTTTCATCATGACTCGATTATCGCATACGTCTTCTGAAACCACAACTGTTGTGATATCAAAGCCTTTCTCCTTCAATTTTTCGCTCATTTCTTTTGCTCCTTCAGTTCCTCCTGTTTGACACAATGCAGCACATGTTGCACACGAGACGATTGTTATCCTGTTTATATTCTTGAGAGTATCAAGCACTTCTTCAAAGGGTTTTTTAGTTGTTATTACTACCATTGTAATATTTCACTTATACTGTTTTAGATAGCATTTATTATATAATTAAAAAAATAAACGGAAAGTAATAAAATTATCGAAATCAAAAATTTCATATAGGAAATTCGATCATCAAAATTCCAATTCCAATAAAAAAACATGGATCATTTATAATGTAGAAAGAAAAAAAAAAAAATTCAATTAATTCAAACTGCAAGCATTGATGGGAGAATTTTTGCTAATGGAACGGCAAGTCCGCCAAGTAATGACCCAATAGAGGATAATTTCTTGAGGTACGATTTCATGTCCATTACAACCTTTACTGTTCTCGTTTTACCTTCAATTATGGTCCCATCTGCTGACTCTAAGAATACCTGAATCGTTTGTACTCCCTTTGCTCTCGGTTCGAGCGTTACCCAAGTAGTATCACCATTTTCCAATAAGACAGATACCACACCGACAATATCAGTGCTGTCTTTCGCTACTAATGGGATTGTGTTATTTGGTATTTGAAAAGATCCTCTTCCTTCAACTTCCACGTTGATGGTAAGTCTCTTAGGTTCAAAACCTGGAGCGTTTATCCTTAACCGGTATTTTTTAGCTTCAGGCGCGTTATTGTAAAGAAATACCATCACGTTTAGTTCACTATTCAAGAACACGACTTCCTGAGCGCTCGAATCCATGTAAATCGGATCTTTTGAAATTCTCTCGATGTTATCTGCAAGTTCAAGCTGTAACCTGTCAATAATCTTGAAAAACCCGGGATTGTACGATCTCAAGTAATCAAATAACTTGTATATGTCTTTCTTTGAGAAATACCAATCTCCCTCCATTAATAAGCCCTTTTCTATGTCAAAAACATCGGAATCGACGTTGATTACTTCCTTTAATTCTTGAGTTAACAATTCGTCATTTATCACGTCTTGAACTCTAAGATAATAGAGGAAAAGAATCTTCTCTATGGCAAAAGTTATGGGGAGCTCGTCTGGTTCTTGTTCTCTTATCATACTTACGAAAGAATACGTTAAAATCTCACTCAATCCGGCTAAATATTCATCCCATTTTAAAAATGTCACGGGATCCAAGTGATTCGACAGTATTTCTGCGAAAAAATTATCCAAGAAAATTTCATGCGTGGTAGGTTTGAAGAAATCCTGAAGCCCATTAACATCGTGAATATTTAGGTTTAGACTTCTTATTAATAACGCCAGTCCTAAGCCAACCAGGGCAAAACCAGCGGCAGCAAATCCTAAATCAAGAACTCCCAAAACAATCATTATCAGAAACAGCAAGATTGATACGATACAAACAAGTGCTATAATTTTAAGAAGATTTACCACTCCTTTCACGCTACTATAAAGCAAATCGAAGCCGTCGAGACTATCTATGGGTCTACCTTTCGTCCTTTCAAATTTTAATCGCATTTTTAAAGATTTACTTGTTGCTAAAGCTCCTGCAATTAATAAAACTGAATTTAAAGCGTAGATCGCTAATACTACGACATATATTATGGTTAAGACTTGATACGTAGGAGGTTGTTCAGCAAATTTTGCAGCTTCTGGTAAAACAGGGAATAAGACAAATGTCAATACTGTAATCACTAGTAAAACCAGGGGTAATATAAAAAGAAACCACTTCCCATAGTTTGAAATGTACTTCACAAGTTTCGCTTGTGAGCGTTCTTTTTTCAAAATTTTATCTATACTAATAATTTTTCTCTTACTCATTTCATTCATCGTTTTATAATTTAATTTTTGATAAAATCTATGATTAGATAATAAGAAAGAAATTTGGACTTATAAATTATGGTTTAGTTATAATTTATGAAAAAAATCGGGTAAAAATGGATCATAATTGATAATTCGATCGAATAAAAAATAAAATAAAGAAATATTTGCTTTTTTGGTAAAAAAGTGGGTGAGATTCTTCGCTTTTTCGATCATTTTTTGGGTCTTAAAAAAGTAGTTACGTTCCCAAAAAAACACTAATATACTATTAAATGACTTTTTTTAGTCATATATATGATGAGATCAGTGCTTTTCCCTAATGTTCTTTATTCCCAATTACGAAAAAAATACATTTTGCACCACTTAATTACTCACTTCCGTTTTTCGTTTTTTTTCAAACTGAAACGGTCGACTTTTCAATAATTTGACCGATTTAGCAAAATGGGCGCAGATTTTTATCCCAATACATTTAAATATGCAATAGATTTAATTTATGATAGAAAACAAAAAATAAAAAATAAAAAAAAAGAATGTGAAAAAAAATGATGGAACAAAAATCAAAAATAGAGCAAAAAGTCGAGTTCTTAACCGATGATCAACGAAGGCTAGTATACGCTCACGCAAGTAAGGTAAATAAAGATACCGTCGAGGAATTGACTGAGGGTCTTTTACCAATAATATTAAATTCCGAAAAAGGCTTGTTAAAAAACGAACTAGGTAGGGTTATTTTTCACTTACAGAAGACGGAAACTTTAAACAGCAGGATTGGCCTTGAAAAATTATTAGAAGCTTCTTTGATGGTTGCACCTGACGAGACATACGATTTACTCGAAAGCGCTGACCAAGACGCTAAGGAATTGGCAAAAAAAATCAAGGAAATATTATAAAAAATTTTTATTCTTTCTACTTTT
>JAEORV010000077.1 GCA_016840695.1 Promethearchaeota archaeon | reverse complement strand
ATTACCAAACAAATGAAATATTAATGATGGCCTTTGCGAACGAGGAAGCAGTAAGAGAATCATTAAAAACTGGGATCGCCTGCTATTATTCGAGATCTCGAAATAAATTGTGGAAGAAGGGAGAAGAAAGCGGACACGTGCAAGAAATTCAACAAGTATTCGTGGATTGTTATGCAGATACTCTCTTGTTAAAAGTAAAACAAAAAGTAGCGGCGTGTCACACTGGTCACTATTCTTGTTTTCATAGAGAATTCGACGAAGGTTCTTTAAAAACCCGTGGTAAGCTTGTGTTTAATCCAGAAGACGTGTATAAAAAATAGCTCTTAAAATTTTATTCAATTTGAACAAAACTACTATTCTTGTAAGTCTTGAGGACCATGTCCGAAACAGTTCGCATGACGTGCTCCTTCTCATTTAATTCCCGGATGAAATTATGCACATCTTCAGATTCTTTAAAGCGACATATTAACGCTGCAGATTGATCTCCCGTCGTGTGAAAAACCGAACACACTTCGGGTCTCTCGCAAATTTCAGAAAGAATTTTTTCTGTATATTTTCCGTCAATTTGTACTCGAATTAAAAAGGTTAATTCATAACCAAGCTTGTTATTATCCAATTTAAGGGTATACCCTTCTATAGGCCCTCCACTTTCAGCTTTCAACTTGTTTATACGATTATGAATGGTTCCAATCGAAATGTTTAGGTCTTGCTTGATTTCTCGATAAGAAGTATTAGATTTTTGCGATAAAATCTTTAAAATTTGAATGTCAACATCGTCGAGTTGTTCTTTTTTCATGACATTAGCACACCATATTGTTGAACAATGAGAAGAAATTCACGTTAAAATATAAAAATTTTGTAAAGGTTTTCAAGGGTTTAACCAAATAAAATAAAAAAATTTCAATTCACACGAAGAGGTTGCATTCAAATTCTCATTTTTATTTAAAGATCTCCAAATCATAAAATTTATTTTTCATTCAGATTTTAAAATCATATATTTATTAATAGAAAAAAAAATATTAAAAAAACAAAATAAAATTGATTAAAAATGTCAAGAGTACCGGTTATTATACTTAAAGAAGGAACTGAGGAGACTCAAGAAAGGGAAGCTCGTAAACAAAACATAAATGGAATGCTTGCCATTGCTGAAACTGTACGTTCAACACTTGGACCTAAAGGAATGGAAAAAATGCTGGTTGATGGAATGGGCGATGTCACGATTACAAACGATGGTGCTGAAATTTTAAAGCAATTAGACATTGAAAGCGTTTCTGCAAACATGATGGTCAACGTAGCTAAATCTACTGACGAAGAAATTGGAGATGGGACCACTTCTGTTGTATTATTTTCAGCAGCCTTGCTTCAAAACGCTTTAGAATTAACAGAACAAGATCTTCATCCTAAACACATTACTCATGGTTTCAAATTAGCAACCATGAAAGCTCTCGAAATAGTAAAAGAAATTGCAGTAAAAACACCAAGGGAAGACGATAATGTGCTTAGAAATGCGGCAATTACCGCAATGAACTCAAAAATAATTTCCACTATGAATGATTTTTTCGCCGATCTGGCCTTGAAAGCCGTGAAACAAATCGCAGAAGACAACACGTTTAGTAAAGTAAAGAATATAAAAATCGTAAAGGCTCCAGGAAAATCTCTTACAGATTCTGAACTTATTCAAGGATTATATCTCCAAAAGTCAAAAGCAAGTCCAGTCATGCCGAATGTTTCAAAAGACGTGAAAATTGCCGTCATCCGGAAGAAATTAGATGTGAGTAAGACTGAATTCGATGCTCAGATTAGAATTTCTAACCCCGCAGACATTCAAAAGTTCTTAGACCAAGAGGACCAGATCTTGCAAGATTACATGAAAATTTTCAAGGATCTAGGCATAAAAATGATTGTCAATAACAAAGAAATCTCAGACAAATTCGCTGGATATCTTGCAAAGGAAGGAATCGTAGCCATTAAAAGTCTGAGCGAGGATAACATGAAAGCAGTAATAAAAGCAATTGGTGCAAATATCGTTGACGATCTAACATCGTTATCTCAAGAAGACTTGGGATATGCCGAAACGGTGAAATTCGAAAAGATCGATAATGACGAATATACGATTTTTTCAGGGTGTAAAAATCCAAAAGCCGTGACGATTCTCCTGAAGGGCGGCTTAAAGAAAATTCTAGACTCTGCCGAAGTGTCTTTAAACGACGTTCTCTGCGTTGTTGCTAAAATTTTAGACACTCAAATGGTTGTTGCTGGAGGTGGTGCAATTTACATGGAATTAGCAAAGCGATTAAAAGAATACGCAAATGAAGTTCAAGGTAAAGCACAGCTTGCAGTTTCTGCGTTTGCTCTGGCGTTAGAAGAAGTCCCACGTACACTAGTAAGAAATGCTGGTTTGGACGAAGTAGAAATGATCACTCAACTAAGAGCTGCACACAAATCAGATTCCGATAAGTGGATTGGCATAGACACGATCTCTAATACAATTCAAGACAATTTCGAAAAGGGAATTGTTGAACCCGCAGTAATGATCAATCACATCATTAAAGCAGGAAGCGAGCTTGCTAACCTTATTCTAAGAGTTGATCGAATCATCAGTGCCAAAGGCACGAGCCCAATGGGAATGTAATACCTTTCTTTTTTTCTATTTTTATTTTTAAAATTTGATTTTAATAATTAATAATAGGTAGGTCTTTTATGCCTGTAAAAGAGCCCTATAAATCTCTTGAGATATCTTGGGTTGAACTCGTTTTTTTGAGCGTGATACATGCCTAGAATATCCAATCTCGTGAGCATGAAATCAAGGCGCTTTTTGAACGATTTGAAGTTCTTCCCGCGTTTTGGCGTCCACCCAACTTCCGCTCCTGCCGTAAAACGGGGAAACGTCTGCCAACCGAACCGCTTCATGGTCTCAACCCACTCTGTCCATAAAGGCGTCTCGATCCCTAACACGTTGGCGTGTTTTTCTTTTTCTAGTTTTTTTGGCACGGGTTCGTATAAGTATGTCTTTCTGAGCGGAGTCATAATGTAGCTGTAATCCAAATAGGTGTGAAAATAATCGGACATCACCATTTTCCTTCCCTTTTTCAGATGCTCCAAGACTTCCTTTTTATTAAACATCCAGAATTGCCCTATGACGTTCTCCTTTAAGGTATCTGACAAAACTTGGTTCCACCCCATTGCAATGCGTCCGCGAGACGAGATATAATTGACAATCCTATTGGTGAAATAATCCTGCAATTTTTTCTCGTCTTCAATTCCTTCTGAATTCATGCGCGCTTGGCACTCAGGACACTCCTTCCATCTTGCTTTTGGAACCTCATCACCTCCAAGATGGATGATTTGCGAGGGAAACAAGTCCATGACTTCTTCAAGAATGTTTTCTAGAAATTCAAAGGTTGATTCTTTCCCAACACAGCACACGTCCTTTTTAATTCCAAATCTTGTCGATACTTCAAAAGGTCCACCAGAGCAACTCAATTCTGGATACGATGCTAACGCAGACATGATGTGTCCGGGCATGTCGATTTCAGGGACGACCTTTATGAACCGTTCAGTTGCGAATGATACGATTTCTTTAATGTCTTCTTGCGTGAAAAAACCCTCGTGTGGTTTTCCATCAAATTCTTTGCTTAAAAGCCCTCCTAATTGCGTTTCTTTTCTTTTCGATCCTATTTCAATGAGCTTGGGGTACTTTTTAATCTCAATCCTCCAACCCTGGTCTTCCGTGAGATGCCAATGAAACACGTTCATCTTATGGAGAGCCATCAAATCAAGCATCTTTTTCACGACATCTTTAGCGAAAAAATGCCTTCCTACATCTAACATGAACCCCCGCCATCTAAAACGAGGATAATCTTCAATCTCAACGCAAGGAACGGACCATTCATTATCCTTGACGATGGATGCACTTTCGATTTCCACGGGAAGCAACTGTCGAAGAGATTGCACCCCATAGAAAACTCCAACAGTTTCAACACCTTCAACGATAATTCTTTCTTGATTTACCTTGAGAATGTATCCTTCAGTCCCCAAACCGTCCAAATTGGCGTTAGTTTTTAAAATGATGGCGTTTGATGTTGTATCTCCTTTAGAAATGCCCTTCACTTGAAGATCAAATCCCGTAGCAGGATGCAAGAGATTTTTTAAATAATTCGCAATATCGCTTAACGCTGGTTCAGCTTCTATTGCTGTTGTTTTTGTCAAAGTAAACTTATCAGGATTTTCAACTATTTTAACTGGTTTTGGGATTATTGAACTCATTTCTAATCGCATGGTTTTCAATATGAATTCTTAGTTAATATCATTTTTCGTCGTTCTCTTTAATAAAGTTTTAATTCCTTTCCATGTTGAAGAAAACTTATGACCGCGAAATACTTGAACTACATGGAGTCAACACCGTTAGAGATGGAAGAAATGATCAAGGAAAATCCCATTGCGTTCGTGCCGTTTGGGTCGCTAGAGTGGCACGGGCCTCATAACGTTCTTGGAACCGATAGTGCCATCGCCACCGGAATATGTAAAAGAACCGTAGAAGTCACTGGGGGTGTGCTATTTCCATGCGTGAATTGGGGCGCTTTTTACACCATGAACTTTCCTTACACGATGCATTTTCCGAAGAAACCATACATTAAAATGACAAAGAAAATTGTTGAGCAACTCTACGAATGGGGCTTTCGTATAATCATTCTCTTCACGGGACATTACCCTGGAGCCCAGATAAAGAATGTAATGAACGCGGCAAAATGGATATCAAAGAAACACGACGACTGTTTCGCCATTGGGATTCCAGAACAAGAATTGATTCCTGACTTAGGAAATTTTGGAGACCACGCAGCAGATTGGGAAACTTCCTTCATGCTTGCCATGGGACATCAAGTCCATTTAGACCGGCTTCCCGATAACTTGAATTATCCAGAAAGAGCAATAACTCAAGGAATCATGGGAAAGGATCCGAAACTTCACGCTTCCAAAGAAAAAGGAGAGCAGGCACTTAAAGAATGCGTGAAAAGATTATCAGGCGCCATTTTCAAGGTTAAAGAAACCCGATCTATTGAACCATTTGATTTAATTTATTCGAATTTCATGAAACTCCGGAAGGATATCTTCAATTGGAAAAAAAAAGGCAATATAGGCAAGATCTTTGAATCTCAAGGATTTAACAACAGGAGTGAAGCAATTGCTTTTTTCAAGTGGTTTGCAGCCAAAGGAAAGAAACACGATCCAAACTACGTGTATAAAGAAAAGGTTTCTGATTAATTTCTTAACTATATGTTTCTGGTAAAATTTTTGTTATTAAAAGTTCTGTGTACTTTTGATTTTCCTCAAAATTAGGCATGTGTGCGGAGTTTTCAAACCAGATATATTCTTTTTTTGGAGCCGATACTTTTTTATAAAATTCTTCAGATAATTCGAACGGGGTATTATAATCGTATTTTCCGACGAAGAAATAAACAGGTACTTTGTATTCCTTAATTATTTCATCAAGGTTATACTTGAATAAATCAGGCCATAAGCTACTTTTAGCACAAAATAGCATTCCTCGTATAAATTTAAAAAAATCCCGTAGAGAATATTCTGGAGCACTAAATCCCAATCTAAGAAAGGCAAGTTGACTTTTATAAGCTCGCATTGCCCCACCAAATTTATTAAGCCATTTCCTTTGGATTCTTAATTTTTTAAATTCAACCCCGGTATATGGTTGAATTGCTTCTAGAGCCTTTATTGCCTTTTTGTTTTCTCTCTTTTTTGCTTCATTTAAGACATATTGATACGAGATCTCTTCGTTTTTATATAAGTTGACGACTTGACCAATTCCTATATAGGCATGGAAATGTTCCGAAAAACGATGAACGACTAACGATCCTAATTGAGAACCCCACGAATGCCCTACTAAATATATCTTTTCTTTATTAAACCTCTTTTTTAGCATCAAAACTAATTCATGGGTATCCGAGATGAATTGCTCGACATTCATGCTCTCTTTGGGTATTTTTTTCGAAAATGATTTCCCCGCACCTCTTTGATCCCAATTTACAACAATAAAATGTTTTTCCAATTCCCTATCAAAACGATGAGCCATTGCCATTTCCGCTGAGCCAGGACCTCCGTGAAGCATTAACAATAAGGGATTACTGGTATCATGCCCCCTAATTAAAATACATTGCTCAATCCCTCCGATCTCGACCTTTTCTAAACTAGCAATACTACCAGGTTTAACTTCTCCTGATGAATCTATTATCTTCGGAGTTTTTGAATAAAACAAGCTAAAAAATCTTACCATGGATTTGTTCTAGCCAAATAAATATTTAATTATTTTATAGAAATAGAATTGATATGACTTAAATATTTCCTCATCTATATAGTTTCAATATAAACTAATATAATTACTCACTCCTCAACTAATGCCCTGACTATCGTGAGAAGCAGGTCAATGAAATCATCGTTAGAACCAAATAAATTCCCAAAAACAATATGCCGTCGTATCATTGTTTTCATTACCAAGATCATCTTGTACGCCTTTTCAATACTAATTTTTTTCCCCGCAAATTTTTCCATCATCTTGTAGACAACAGCGGAATATTCTTTGTTTTGCTTCCTTAATTTTATGCTTTCATCGAAAAGCTTCCTAATTTCACCTGGATGAGCCATTGCCTCTATTTCCATTGCGGTGATAAAGTTTCTCTTTTTTTGATCCAATTCTAAGCGCTTTTGCAACCACGCTCTCAAGTCTGCATCGGGATCGGATAGAAATCCGGGTATGTCCAATACATTGCTGTATTTTTCAGCAATAGCTAAGAGTATATCGATTTTTCCATTTGGAAAATGATGATAAAGAGTACCAACGCTAATACCGTTATCTCCTGTATTTCTGGCGATTGTTCGGGTGCTTACGTTGGCGTAACCCTTGCTTTCTATTAATTCTTCGGCAGTAATCAATATTTGTTCTTTTACTGACATTTTTATTGAAGAAATTTTCGATTTCATTATATAATATATGTGATTCTAACTA
>JAEORV010000076.1 GCA_016840695.1 Promethearchaeota archaeon | reverse complement strand
CACAATTTTAAAGAATAAGGAGTTATTCTTTCAGAGTTGACATCGGTTGCAACATCAATAATGTTATGGCATTCATCTATAATTAAGATACATTTCTGTAACTCTTGACCTATAAACTTCATGAAGGTTTCCCGTATTCCAGGATTAAAGATCCATTGGTAATTACAGATTATAACTTTCATCTCTTCCAACAAAAACTTGCTCAAAAAATAGGGACAAATTTTTTTTTCCTTGCAAAAGTCAATAAGTTCTTCAGCGTCAACTGGTTTATTAAACAATTCTGGAGAGATGAGCGTTGGATTATCTAATTCATTCTTCTTTTTTATGAGATTTAAGAAATGTACACAACTTCTATTATTTCGTAGATCCGTGCAAAGGGACATTGCGTCTTTCGGATTTGGCTTCATCGAGAGTAATGTTTTATTTAAACACATCTCATTTCTTCCACGAATGGATAATCCATTGACTTTTACTTCAATATTATTTTTCTTTAAGAAGTAGGAAATCTTCTTTAATTCTTTAATTACCCTTGCGTTTTGAGAGTGGGTTCGACACATGTAGATTATTTTCAAATTATTTTCGAACGCAATAGGCAGGAGCGCACTCAAGGCAATTATAGTCTTTCCAGTTCCATTAGGCGCGACTAATAATATATTTTTTCGTTTTCTCGCATTTTCCTCTATTTGTTTTATGATATTTTCTTGAGATTGCCTGAATACTGTATAGGGAAAAAATTTCAAGTAATTATTTGAAAGTTGAGATGCATCTGAATTGATTTTAATATCTTTATCGTTGAACTCATTTCTTTTTTCGCTGTCTTTTCTTTTTTTTTTCACGGTTCTTTTAAATTCTTTGCTATCTCGGCGTCCTATCGTGGAAGAACGATCCTTTTCTAAAAAAATTAATTCTCCATCCTTTAATTTATAAAAACTATTACATTTTTTACAAAGCAACTTATTGTGTTTCATCAGATATAAGACGCTTTCACATTCGGGGCAAAATTCCATGTCAGATTATATAATTTTTTATATTCTCTATTTCAAAATTCACATGTTTATTAAAATTTATTTATTAATATTTATTTTATAAGAGAATGAGTGAGGAAGATTACTTATCGTTAAGAAAATTATTAACTGAGCCCTTGCTGCGAGATTTAATATTGTTCTTCTTGTTGTTTTTCTTTATCGTGGCTCAAGAATGGATTAGTTTATTCTTAGTTATATTTCCTATCATTACTTTTGTTTTTGCGCTAATTTTTAGATTTATAAGCACTAATAAATTCCGATTAAATAATGAAAATATTATCTATAATCCATTAGGATCGGAAGAAAATCACGCCAATCGTTTAAATTTTTGTGCTCTAATTCAATTAATATTACTATTTTGGATTGGAAGTGAATCACTTAGTAGGCCTCAACTCATAGATAATTACTCCATTTTTTTCAATATCCTTTTTATTTTCGCATTCTCCTTCGGATTTTATTGGATTTTCATTGATTCGTGGAAGAATAGCAAGATCGAGATTTTTATCGACGATCCAAACATAAGGGAAGTTTTATCCTCATTAAAATTAAAAAATTTCAAGAATATTTCGTTTATTAGCTTATTATTGTTTTTAATATTAAATGTACTCAATGTAGTATTTTCTCTTTTTACTTTTCTTGGTTTTATTCCAGGAATACCGTGCGTTCTTCCAGGAACGGGGTTAGAATCTTCAGGACCGTTGACATTTACTCTAGTATATTTTTTTATAATTGTTACTTCACCGTTATCAGCTTTATTTTTTCTCAAATTAAGCTATAAGGATGTGAAGAATTTCAGCCACGAAAAATTGAGCAAGATTCTCGAACCATTGCCTGAAGAAATTCAACTAATCATTAGGGATAATCTCAAGTCTTTAGATAAAAAACTTTAAAAAATAAAATTTGGTTAATAACAAATTTAAAAAAGATAAATAGATAGTATTTATAGTAAAAAAAAGCAAAGTGAGTTCTATTTCTCGTGAAAAATTTACTCTTAAGATAGTTGTGGTCGGTAATGGCGGAGTTGGCAAGAGTACCATGATTCAACGGTTAATAACGGGTAAATTTATTGGTCAAAAGATTACAATTGGAACCGACCTCGCTTCTTATAAATTGGATATCGAAGATAACGATGGTAATATCTATAAAGTTACATTACAACTCTGGGATTTTGCTGGTGAAAAAAGATTTCGGTTCTTCTTGCCTCGGTACGCACGAGGCGCTCAAGGCTGTGTTTTAGCATATGACATAACCCGTTATACTAGCTTTGAAGACTTAAGCGAGTGGTATCAAATTATCTCGGAGAATGCAGATTCTCCGATATATGTTCTCTGCGGAGGTAAGGTGGATTTAGCTTCTGAGAAGAGGACCGTCCAGTATTCAGAAGGAGAGGAGTTCCAAAAAGCATTTAACATACATCATTTCTTTGAGACTTCTTCAAAATCAGGAGAAAATAACAGGCTCATTTTTGAGACCTTAACGCGCTCTATATTAAAAGCCTATAGAGTGTTAAAATAGAATAATAAATAAGAAAAAAATAGAAAAAAAGATATTTCGTTTTATTTTAATCTTCTAAGATATCCTTTAATTCGTCAATGTTCAAGTCTAAATATTTGGCCTTGACTAAATCCGTTCCTAACAGCGTTTTAAAATTCTTCTTGCGCTTTTTATTCAGGAATTTTTTCATTTCCGAAAGATCGGGGTTGGCGTTAGTCACTTCTATTAGTTTTTGTTTCTTAGCGGCGTCTAATACTTTTTGACCGATATCTGTCCTAATAATTAACATCGCTTCTGGTTTTTCTGCGCCCCATGGAGAATAGGTTATGTCAGAAAATTCTGCTGAGAAGTCCGTACAATATTTACAACCCGCTAGGCCTCCAGAAGAGCAAGCAAATCCAATTTTTAAAGAAGTGCGTTCTGCTCCAGTCTTGAAATCGCTGGCAAGAATTTTCGCTAAACCTTGTAGATGACATGGATTTGCGATTATTCCGATGTTTTTCTTGTAAGCTTTGTACGCTTGTCCAATTCCAGTAACTAACGGTCCAGCGTTATCCATGCTTTTCTCGGGAATTAAAGCTTTTGCGTCCTTGGCGCTATCTACAACTTTTGGAAAAGATAGAGGTGGTTTTTTGCTCTTTGTATCTCTTACAACTAAGGTTTCAATTATCTTGTCTTTAAAAGCAGCTTCAACGAGATTATATAAAATACTTTCTTTATTCGCTGACTTGACTTGAATAATGTCTTTATAGACGCCTACCGCTAAATCTACTCTCGTTTGACCAAATAGTTTTTGCTCAAGTTCGTTTATAGGAAGGAAACTTCTTGGACAAGAATTATAGCAAAGACCCACGGTTTCAGCACATTCGTCTACGACAAATGCTTCGCCAGTTTTTTCGTTAAAATCCATGTGTGGACAAAAGGCATTGCACGATCCGCAATGGATGCATAAACCCGCGTAGATTACTTCGTTTTCTAAATCTTGACTTGATTTTTCAACTTTCATTTAAGTACACTTTATTTTTAGTGAACAAGCCGAAAGAAACTTGTTTTTAATATTTGGTAAAATTAATCATGAAATATAAAGTTAGTTTTATTTAGTTTGAAAGTTCAAACTCTTTGTTATTTTGGGGATAGAAGGCGCATATTCATTATTTATATAAAAAAAAATGGATAATTATATCTCAGATCCGCATTTATCACATATCTTTTCGTCCTTTTCAACTTTGTCGCCGCAATACGGGCAACTCTTATATAGCGAAAGGTCATAACCTGCAGACGCTTGCGAAGATGAGGGTGCCGACGCTAAATTATTAAAGAATTCCTCATTTTTTGCTTTCAGTGCTTCTACTTTCTCAGGAGCAGTAATTCTACCTAGAATTCCAGATATAACAATACCAATACCGATAATTACGAAAATTATTGGAACGATAACAAAGAAGCCTGGTCCATATGGTCCAGGAAAACTCAGAAAAGAGGAAGTCATGAAGATTGCCACTCCTGCAAAGATTACGCCAAAAATAATAGTACAATAATTAAAGGGAGATTCTATTGCTTTTATTTTTCTCTCATGGAAGCAAGGCGTACAAAGCTCGTGTCGTGTATAGTAATAAGAAGTACGAGAATATCTTCTAGAGCCATAAGAAGATCCATAACTATATCGACTAGAAGATGTACGACTATGTCGTTGTTGATAAATATTTTTGCATTCAGCACAGATTAATTTCCCACACTTCTCACATTTAGTGATGGCATCCCAATTTGGATGATAAGCACATTTAGGATTTGAATCAGTCATGTTCTAACATTTCTATTAAATTATTAAATAATCAAAAAGCATGATTATATTTTAAATTCATTGTAGTCCAATTTTTATTTTAAAAGATGTCCACACGTGTCGTCTAATTTCTTTATGATTTTATCACGGTCTTTCCAAGTGATCCACGTGTTTCCGGACTTTTCGAGGTTAAATCCATCATATTTATCTTTTAATTTTTCGCTCAAGATTCGTTTCACATAAGTCCAAGACAAACCCGTTTTATCAACAATTTCAGCAATGGCAACGGGGTGATTTAGTTCGAGATTATTGATAAACTCGACAATCCTTTCAAAACCAGTTTTAGGAGCAGTATTTTGGTTGTTCGGGGGTATTTTTAAATCCACCTTATATTATTAATGCTGAGTACTTAAATTATATCTTTAAAGGTTTATCAAAGTTGTCAAATGAAGGTAACTGAAATCTAGATTTTTCAATAGTCCTCAAATCGTTTATTTATAATTCTAATGGATTATTAAGATATGAAGGCATCATTTTAATAAATTCTTCATTATCAAAACTAATCCAATCTTTATCAGTAGTAATCATTAACGCCCTATTTTGCCCTGCTGGAGAAATTATTATATAACCTTCGGTACTTTTAATAAATACTTGTTCAATCGTTCCATTTTTCATCTCATTTATTAATTCTTTTCCGCAAGAGAAAATTGCAGCGATCATTGCGCTTAATTTTATGTCATCTACAAGCTCATCTGTAATTGATGCAATTGGAAATCCATTAATAGATACTATAGAAGAGGAAACTATATCAGAACTAATCTTTAGAAGCCTTTTTAGTTGTTCATTATAATTAACTTGCATGTTTATCAAAACACGACGACCCTTTGAATTTCAATATATTTAATTTGTATCATCATATTTATATCTTACTTTTTGAAAAGTGAAAAAGACATTAACTGATTTTAAAATTCCATCACTACATTAAAAGAGGTTCTGGTTTGTCTAATATGGAAATTTTCTCAAATCTTTATTTCCTCATTTTGAGAAATTCACCAGACTTCATAAAATTACATGGTTTTAAATATTGAATTCCCGATTTCTCAACGAATTCTTCCAGCATCTTGGTCCATTTTTGGTAGTTTCTTTTTCCCGCACCAAACGGTCCCGGCATGTCCATTCCCGCCATCATCGTATCGTCAATCATTTTATATCCCGACACTATCCCCTCTTCGAGAAGTTTACACCCTTCGTTTAGTTGAATGGCTAAAAACATTTCAGGGTCAAATAAACCTGCTCCATTTACTTTTTTCAAAATGGGTTTACCTTCTTTCCACTCATAAAGTCCATATCCCGTTTTCCTACCTAAATTTCCTTCTTTAATCCGTTGAGAGAGCGTTTCTCCGGGAGCAAAATCAGGCGAAACCTCGGATTCAAAGTATTTCAAAGCGTTGTAAACGATGTCGAGTCCTAAATAATCCAATCGTGCGCAAGGGCCCATTCCAGGCAGACTTCCTATATCAGCGTCGATTGCTTCAAATGGAATTCCTTTTTCAACTGCCTCGTCAAGAAGCCAGTCAAGATATAAATTGGATGATACTGTTAATCTATTAACGATAAAACCCGGGCTTTCCTTGTTGATTTTAGCAATAAATTTCCTTCCTTTCAGTGCGGGTAATTTTTCGCCAACCGCAATGCATTTTTCGAACGTATCGTCGGATGTTTTTTGCCCTTTAATTACCTCTATTAACCTAAGAACCACAATTGGCGTGAAAAAATGCATTCCAATTACTCTATCGTCTCTCCCAGAAGTAGACGCAATTTTAGTAATGCTCATTGTTGATGTGTTAGTTGCCAAAATGGCATGTTCCGGAGCGTATTCGCCCAATTTTTTAAATAAATCCTGTTTTAATTCCATAAATTCTGGAACGGCTTCGATGACAAAATCAGCATCAGAAACTACCTTCTTTAAATCGTTCTCTGTAAATAAAACTTTCATTAAATCAGCAGCGGGAGTTCCAGAGACCAATTTTCCTTTTTCCTCGAGCTTTTTCAGGCCATTTTCAATAAAAACCAGTGCGTTCTTTAAAACGCCAGAATCAATGTCGTTTAACACAATTTTCTCAAAAATGCCTGACATGAGAGCAACTTGAGCGATTTCTCGCCCCATAGTCCCAGCTCCTATGACAGCAAGCGTCTTAATATTAGTTATATCAACCATGATCATACCTTAAAGTAATTTATTTCATATTTATAGAAGCGTAATTACAAACCAGGAGATAAGCATCGTTCCTATCCCCAAGAAAATAGAGATTGGGAGCCCGGGCAAGACTTTATTTCGTTTTAATCCAGAAATCGTGATTCCAGTCCCAACTATTATCGCAATCGAACTTAAAATCATTACTATCAAGCTATTTGAAAGCAGAAGCGCGCTTGAAGTGAGCATGCTGTAAAAAGTTAAATCTCCGATTCCAATTTCTAATTTATCAGAGCCGTACTCGGCCTCACCAATTTCAATCTTTTGTTGTATTTCTTCTTCTTTATCTAGGGATTCACTATTCATTTGAGAGGCAAGATCGATCATTTCTTTAATTGGCCCTCGCTTGTATAGTACTGCAAATATATCCCAACATGAAATTCCAATTAATATTGCTAAAGTCGTCCATAAAGGCATTATAACACCTAAAAGTGCTCCGGTTAATAGCCCGATATATATAACAAGAAAATTCTTCATTAAAAGCGTCATTTCTGTAAGGT
>JAEORV010000075.1 GCA_016840695.1 Promethearchaeota archaeon | reverse complement strand
GTCCAGGAGATAGGGCTCCAGTGAGGGCTACTAAAAAGGATATAAAAAAAATATCTATCATATAAGCAAGAAAAATGAATTCTTAGTTTTTTATTTTATTATTATCAAATATATCTTGTTAACGCAAAGGAATTTAAATAACAAACCCACACTTATGTTATACCCAGATTATTAATTATCATTACTATTAACTTGCTTGAAATAACATGTCCGAAGATTCTCAAGAGCCTAAAAGTCAAGAAAATGAATCGGTATCAAAGATTTATCACTGTCCTAAATGTCAAACGACTCATACTGTAGAGCTTTCAAGATCATTAAGTGAGAACAAAGAAAGATATCCATTTCCTTATGTTTTTCTGCACTCTTTAGAGGAAAAATTAGAAGAATTGCTTACAGTTTTATACATAGATGCAAATTTGGATATTCGCGCTGTAGAAATCATTGAAATTGAAAATAGTAATATCTTTTCAGAAAACTTGGCAAAAGAAATAACAGAAAAATTAATGAATGAGATCATAGTGCTCCAAGAAGAGAATATGGAATTAAAGGGGCTTTTAAACAGAGTTGAATTAAGCGATGAAGTTTTCGTTGAATCAGGAGAGGATGAGGAGACCCAGGAAGATTTGATTGAAGGAAATGTAATTGTGGATGGGGAGGATGAAAGCGAAGGCTCGTTCAAGCAAGTGAGCGAAAATGTGTGGAAGATAAAATCCAAAACTCCTGGAAGAAAAAACCCCCCAGAGGGAGAAAAAGTAATTCTCTACTTTATTTCAACAATCGGACCCGGAGAAAAGAAGCAAAAGCTTACCATCAATACGGGGAATATAATTAGCGATATTAAAGAAACTATAGGTAATTTATATGGCTTGAATCCTTTAAATTTCCATCTTTCAGCGGGAGGGGTTACATTAGATGAAATGAGGCAACTAAAAGATTATAAGATTAAAAATGGAGAGGATGTATTAATCATCCCTTTAAGCATGGCAGGATGGTTTATTCTATATGGAGATCATCAACTAGGACAGAATTTCTCAGTTTTTTTTAAATATTTCATGATTGAATATCTTAAACCATTTGATTATGTAGTTTTAAAAGAGAACATCGAGGATTCAAAAGTGTTGTTGGAGTTCCACAAAAAACCGAAAGCATCAAAACCTTAATAATGAAGGTTGTTAATTCTATTCTCGGATTTGTCCACTTCCATGAATAATATATTTCGTTGATGTGAGTTGGTTAACGCCCATTGGACCTCTTGCGTGTAATTTTTGTGTAGATATTCCAATCTCGGCACCTAAACCAAAAACACCACCATCTGTTAATCGAGTTGCAGCGTTAACGTAAACAGCAGCAGCGTCAACTTCATATAGGAACTTTTCTGAATCTACTTTACTTTTAGTAAGGATGGATTCCGTATGTTTAGAATCGTATTTAGTTATGATGGTAATCGCTTCATCTATATCCTTGACAACCCGGAGGCAAATTTTTAAAGATAAATATTCTGCGCCCCAATCTTCTTCTGTTGCGGGAATTACATCAGGTACGAGTTCTTGAGTGATCCTACAACCCCTTACTTCTACCCCATTATTTCTTAACGATCGTACTATGGAATGAATAAATGAATCTTTAATTTGTTCGTGAACAAGTAGTTTATCTAATGCGTTACAGACGGCAGGATAGGAGCATTTAGAATTGATGATTATTTTTTCTGCCATTTCCAAATCGGCGTCGTGATTCACAAAGAGGCTAACAATTCCAATTCCCGTCTCTATTGTTGGCACCATTGAGTTTTGAATAACTCTTTGAATTAACTCTTCACCTCCTCTCGGGATAATTACATCGATATAGTCTTTTAACTTGAGCATTGCACCAACATACTCTCTATTCGTATCCCTTATAATCTGAATACAATTTTTCGGGAGTCCTTCCTTAACCGCAGCATCATGAAGAATATCCGCAATTATTACATTAGAATTAATTGCTTCACTACCTCCTCTTAAAACTATGGCGTTGCCTGCCTTTAAACATAATCCGGCAGCGTCAGCAGTTACGTTTGGACGAGATTCGTAAATTATTCCAATAACACCTAATGGTACTCTTACCAAACAAATATCCATGCCGTTTGGCCTACGCCACTTTGAAATTATTTCATTAATTGGGTCTGGAAGTGCTGCAATATCACGCAATCCTTGTGCAATTTTATGAATTTTTTCTGGATTTAATACCAACCTATCTATTTTAGCTTGCTCTAAATTGTTTACTTTTGCGTTTTCTAAATCTTTTTTGTTAGATTCAACGATTTCCTCTGCTTTTTTTTCTAGATCATCAGCCATTCGCAATAGAGCGTTATTTTTTTTAGTTGAATCAACGTTTTTTAAAATAAAAGCCGCTTTCTGGGCATTTTCTCCAATTTCTTTCATCTCTTCTTCGATTGGCATAATAACCTCATACTCGATACAATTCAAAAACTTCATCTACAAGGAAGCCAGAGTTGTTAAAAAAAGTAAGCTCTCCTTTCCAGTGTTTTAAATTTGATTCGAAATATTTCTCAAATTTCTTGACATATAACTGTTGCTTTTTACGCAGCCAATCTGAACCCTTTCCATCGATAAATAAAGCCACCAAAATGTATTTACCTTGTTCCAACATGATTTCAAACTCCTCGTACTCCATTCTCTCGATGGGTATTCGCTTCTTTTTGATTTCCAAACTGAAATCTTGCATTGCTGTCAAAAATCCGCCAATTAAATCGGAGTCCATTTGCCAGGTCCCCAGTTTTCTATTATATACCGTTGCCCCTACTTCATTATGAATGACCATTAAATAGCGCAAGCTTAAAAGATCTTCTTTAATTGGATCCGTTTCTTCTTCAGTGCTTTCAGCTTTTACAACTTTTTTCCTTTTGGTTATAAATTTGTCATCTGTTTTGGTTTCTTTTAAGATTAAAGTATCCGTGCTTGAATCTAATTCACCAACGAGTTTAGAATTAGAGATAAGGTTAATTAATTTTAATTTTAATGGTTTTAGTTTCATGTTCATTACTTTTGCCAGATAACTCAACTCGATTTTCTTACCGGTAAAAGCGTTGACAACGAACTGAACTCTCCTGATGAAAATTTCTTCACCAATTTGATCGTGAACCGCATCTATTTTTTTCTGCGTAGCAAGCTTCAATATGTTCCAAAAATCAACTTCTTCAATGATAATTTTATTAAATTCTTCATATATACGAGAAACTGTTTTAATTGAGCTTTTTACTTGATTGTCCAGTGATTTTAAAGATAAACGGAGTTTTGAGAAATCCTCTTGGAAATTTGATTCGATTTCGTCAATATTTGTTCCAGAATGAAGAATTTTAGCGTATTTTGGTTCTAACTTTGATAACCTTTCTTCTAATTCAGCTATTTGAGATTCGATCAATTCATGCAATTCGGTTTTTTTATCTATGGATCCCGTGATATCTAATTTGTTTTCCAATTCTTTTTTAATGTCATTCAATACATTATTTAACTGTTTTTTCTCCTTGTCCCAGAATTCAATTAAATCTTTTACAGTATCTCGAATTTTTTTAAATTCGGGTTTTTGGTTTTTTATGAATTCTTTAAATTCATCATCACAGTCTTTTATTTTTTGACTAATTTCTGCATACATGTCATTAGTTTTATCTTCGGCATCAGAGAAGTTTTTTGTTTCAATTAATTTTAGAACTGTTTTTTTCATGTTATCCATGAACCAACCAATATCTTCCACTTTATCCTTTAAATTCAAGTCCAATTCTTCTTTCTTAGCTACCTCTTTATCTGAATGGAGCTTCTTTCTTAGCTCTACTACAACATTGTTCCATTTAATTTCTTTTCCTTTTAACATATGGTTCCAATCTGCTATAATATCGCTAGAAAACTTAGGAAATTCCATTATTTTCCTATTTATATCATCTAACTGCTCGTTAAGCGTTTTATCTTCATTATTTAAGAGATTGTTAAATTTTGAGGTCGTTTCATCCAATAATTTCGAACTTTTTTGAAATTCATTTTTATCTATTAACTTGGCAATTTTTTCATTATTAATGTCGATAAATTTCTGAAGTTCCGCTGCCTTATCAGCGATGTTCTTGTGTAGCTCTTCTCGTTTTTCAACCTTTTTTTTATAAAAACCAATATATTGGGTGGCTTCTTCGCATTTATTCGTCCATGTAATTATTATTTTTTCCAGTTCCTTTTTGTATTTGTCGAATAACACGGTTGGTTCTATTTCAGAAAAATTAGAATTCATTAATAGATTAGATTTTTCTATATCGCTTGAAAGAGTTTCAATTAATTTTAAAGTAGATTTATGATTTGTATAATTCTTTAAAAAGAAGTTTTGGATTTCAGTTTGATATCTTTCTAGTTTCTCAATATTTGTAGCTAATAAATTCTCCAAGACATTGATGTCGTCACTTTCTTTTTCCATCTCATTCCGATCATCGATAAATTTTTCTTTTTTTTGAATCCGCTCTATGTATTTCGTTTTGAAATCTGCAAAGGAATCATCTATAAATACCTTGATCGGAGGCCATTTTTCTTCGAATTTACTTATTAACTTGCTTGAATCAACAAATTGATGGGAAGATTTAATTTCCTCCATCAAACCTTCAAACCTGCGGATCTTGATAGCAGTGAACTCAAGAAATTCGTTTAATTTCTTTTTTGCTTCAAAGATCTCTTCTTGAACAACCATTTTTTGAATAATTCTCGAAGCATTAAGAAGAAATTCGGTCATGTTGCTTTTTAAGGTCAGTAATTCTGATTTTGCTTCGATTACCTGTTTTTTTTCATTCATTAATTTTGAATAAGAAACAGGTTTAGTGAACTTGACGTGTTTATCCAAGATTGAATAGTTTTCGAGTATGAATTTTTTCTTTAATTGGGTAATGTTGCCAATAAAGAATTTATTTATGATTAAATCATTTAAAACTATTTTCACTCTTTCTAATGCGTTAGAAAATTCAAAATGCTTACTAAATTCATTTATATCAAGGATATTCTGTTTTGGATTGTTTTTCACATTTTCTCTGATTTTTCTAATTATTTCTTGAGTAAGAGCGTTTTGTTGATCAAAATACTCCTGAAAAACATCGCTTTTATTTGATATTTCCGCTTCAATCCACTTGTTTGTGATCATCCAATTGACAATCTCTTCTACTAATTTAGTAGGTACTGCATATTTCTTACTAATCGGATTGAAAAAGATATTAACTGATTGACGTGCTTCAGATAATATTTCTCTTTCGATAATATCAATTAAAACATCCCATATGTAATATATACAAATGAGCCCTTGAATTGTACTCAATAAACTTGGTTCCTGCGAGCTAATGCTTGTATATTGATCAGTAAATCCTCCATTATTCTTTTGCATTGTTTGAAAAAACTCTATAACGCCGCCAAAGTCAATATTTTTCAACTCTCCTAATAATCCAAGACTAATTAGTGCCCAAAAAGTAGAATCAATGGAAGGAAATTTTCCACTGCTGCCAAAACCACTTTTAGGTATTTGCCATGAAGAAATTTCCTTGAAAAACTTATTCTTTTCCATGCTATCTAGCTGATTTAAAATATCAAGTGAGAAAAGTTTAAAAACCTGTTCTTTTTGTCCTGAGACGCTTTTTTTCAAGAATTTTATTAAAGGATCCGTTTCAATCTCATTTAATTTATAGAGAAGTTTTAAAGTAGACAGAGCAAAAAAACTAGATTTTACGGAAGTCTTTGCATTGCAGTTGAAATGACAGTCTTTTTGTCGACAATGAATAAAACCCCCATCGCTAGCAGACGCACGATTTTGTGCATTTAAAACGAAGTTTATATCATTTTTGCTAATTATTTCGTCGAGTTCCAATATTTTCAAGCTTGCAACGCAATAAAACGTGCTCCAAGTATCAGGTTTTTCAAAACTCTCTGAAAGTTTATACCCTCCATCCTTGTGTTGTAATGTTAATATATATTTCTTAACTAGGTTTTTATCGACTATTTTTATTTTACCTATCTGATGTAAGAAGGATAGTGACCAAAATAAAATTTCACTAGATTGAAAAATTTCCTTCTCCTTGACCTTTTGTTGAATATATTCTATTGCGTTATCTAAATCAAAAGGATTCTTTATCTTATTTTCAAAATAAGAATATTGAGGCATCCAAGATAGATAAAACGTCATATACATCCAGCTACTTTATGATTTAATAATTATTATTTTTAGGTTTCTTTAATTCTGTATTTATTTACTTCAATTATTATTCTTTTTTGTTTTTATTTCTGAGCCACAAAATACGTGCCAAGTTCTTCTCCTTTTAATATTTTACTCAATATCTTATCATTATTGAACGAAGTAATTATAGCCGAGACTCCTACATTAGTTAATTTTTTAATTGTCTCGATTTTGGACTTCATTCCACCAAATGTTATCCCTCCGTCAATATCTTCAACTAATTCTTCCAATTTATCATCTATATTATCAACTTGACCAATTACACGATAATCAGAATGAATATTAGGATTTTTGTCGCATAATCCATCAACATCAGTTAAAATTATTAAAAGGTCAACAAATAAGAGCAATGAAACTAAACCTGAAAGTTTATCGTTATCTCCATATCGTAATTCTTCAATTGCCACTGTGTCATTTTCATTGATAATGGGGACTATCCCTTTTTCTAATAGAACTTCTATAGTATTTCTAATGTTTGCTCTCCGTGCAGAATCTTTAGTATCATCAGCAGAGAGGAGAATTTGTCCTATATCTAAACCCTGTTTATTAAATTCTTCTTGATAAAGACTCATTAAAACAATTTGTCCAACTGAGGCAATAGCTTGAAGTTTTTTGTAGTCATCTGGTCGTTTTTTTAATCCAAGCTTGGCAAGTCCGCATCCTATCGCACCACTAGTAACTAATATTATGATATATCCCTCACGAATCAATTCGGCTATTTCCATAACCAGCACCTTGATTTTATCGTGATAAATCTCAGCTACCCCGTCAGTTATCATTTGGGTGCTTACTTTAATTACAATCTTCTTATTATCAGAAGGGAACGTTCTCATTGAT
>JAEORV010000074.1 GCA_016840695.1 Promethearchaeota archaeon | reverse complement strand
ATTTGATTATGAAAAGGAAGTAAAAAAATAAAGAAAAAAAAAACAATAAAATAAAAAAAATTTTAAGACCGATTAAAACGGTGACCGTTTTAATTTATTCGGTCATATCTTCAAAAGCTTCCATTGCTAATTCAAGAATTTCTTGAAATGCCATGGCGTCTTGAAGGTTTCCTTCGACAGTGATGTCACCAGCCATGTAAGCGCTTGTAGCGTCTACTTCACCGGTTAACATTCCGCCTCCAACTTCGTATGAAGCCGAGAATGTGAATGATGGATTGTCAACATCACCAGTTCCGTAATCAATAGCTCCACCCTGAGCTTTTAACCAGAACTTAGCATCTTTATCGGTGATAATCATTTGAACGACAATGTCCATGTCTTCTAATTCTTCTTTAAGATCTTCATTTTCTTTGGAGACCTGCTTGATAAATTCAAGCACCTTTGGGAAATCGTCTACGGAAGCGTTAGCAATCCCGCTATCCATAAGACCTTTTAATTCCTCTAATACGTTAGCATCAACCATTTTTTTTTTCAACCTTATTTTTTGTTTATGATTGTTATATTCTTTTTTGCATTAAACTTAGCATGTAAATTTAATACATCAAGTATGTAATTATAACTCGATATGATATAAAAAGGTTATATTTCTCTTTGGTCATTTAAAAATAAAAATGTCGGAAATGTGAAAAAAAAATTCGCGTATTCGATGGATAATTAATTGATTTCTACTTGATTTTTGTATTTTTAAACTATCAAATTATCAGAAAAGTCATTGTTACCATGAAGTCTTAGATTTAAAGTAAAAAATGGCGCCCACACCGGGATTTTCATCGAGTGCGGAAACCACACGCGCGTTTGAACCCGGGTCGCAGGAGTGACAGTCCCGAATGCTGGACCGAACTACACTATATGGGCACGTAAAAAAATAGCTTTTACACGAAAGAAAATATTCGTAAAAATAAAAATTTTACTAAAGATTCTTAAAACAGTATTAGTAATATTATATATAGGTATAGAAATAGAATTCGTCAAGTCCATCATGCTCACTACAAAGCAGATAATTTCAATATTGGAAGAATTGAACGACAACGAAGACAAGTTCGTATCTATTTTCAATAAGATTGTGAAAACGGGGCTTCGAATTCAACAGAATAGCGAGGAGCTTTTAAATGAGTGTAAGAGGCTTTTTAAAAATCACGATTCTGCGTTTCAATTTACCTTTACCGATTTTGATTTTAGCTTTTTCTTAAAAATAGTTGGTGGGACAATGACGTACGGTCAAGGGGTTTATCAGGAGCAAGACGTTCCCTTGGTCGTCATAGATTTTCCAAAAGACATAATAAATAAAGTAGTCGTGCGAGAAATAAGCGTTGAAAGCTTGTATAATAAAGGAGTTATCAAACTCAAGGGCAGTCTTTCTAACGCCATGAGATTACGAGCATTAGGGAAGCATTATGTGAAATTCATGGAAGTACTCTTCAATTAATAACCTTTTTTCATGAATACATGTTTTACTTTAACCATAAGAAGAGTAGAAAATGCGAGATTTTGGGTTATAATAAAATTTTTTAGATAGAGATGATGTAATAACTTAGTCTATAATTTTTCTCATGGGCCTGTAATCTAGTCTGGATAGGGTGCCCGGCTTCGGACTGGGATGTCGCAGGTTCGAATCCTGCTAGGCCCACCATTTTCATTATTCTTTATAGCAAACAGTTAAATCTACCACTTATTGTTTGGTTTAACTGAGAAGAAGATTACCCATTCCTAATTTCAACGAGTTTTTCCTCTTTCCTGACTTTAAGATATTCTTCAATCTTTTCTCAATTTAAAATATCAAAGAAAATACTATTCCAATTATATAGGTTATTCCTGCAGCAGCAGCTCCTATTATCATCATTTGCAATCCACTTAAAATCCAATTTTTTCTTGAGAAAATAGTTTTCATGGCTCCTACACTAAACAAGGCTATATTAGTTGCAATTATGGAAAATATCATAGCTTCTATGCTACTTAATGGAAAGATGAAAGGAAAAATAGGGACCAAGGCTGCAAGAGCGAAGGAAATTCCGCATAGAATTCCTGCTTTTGCTGGATTCCCTCGTTCTTTAGAGGTAAGGCCTAATTTTTGAAGAGCCTCTTCATGTAAAAATCTATCTTCTTTGCTCACAATTTTGTTTGCTATAGCTTTAGCTTCATTTTTTTCAAATCCTTCTTCTTGATAAAGCTTAATTAATTCCTCTTTCTGTTCCTTTAGTGTCTTTTTCTTTTTGATTTTTTTCCTTCTATTTTCCCTTTCGAGTACTTCTAATTCAGATTTGGATGATTGATATGCACCAACTCCCATAGAGATTGTTCCAGCAAATAATTCTGCGATTCCTGATAACAATATTACATAAGACTGTGCGATTGCTCCAAAAACTCCTGCGATAAATGCTAAAGTCGAAACTAAACCATCATTTGCCCCAAGAATCATATCACTAATGCCTCCACCTTCAGCTATTTCCCAGGATTTTATCCCTAGAATTTCATCTTTCATTCTATCCAAGTGGAATTGCTCATCAGAATACATCCTTCCCCAAAATTCTGAAATTGGTGCATCTTTAACATTTTCAACTTGAACAGCCAAATTATAAAGTGCCTCTTCCTCGCCAACTATTACCCATTCAATAAAGCTTTTAGTTCCTAATATGTGCATCATGAAGCTAATTTTCCAATTTCTAAGAACCGTTTTAAATTTTCCATAATGTAAATCTTCAAATTTATTTATTTCTTCAAACCATAATTTAGAATGGTTGGTTTCATCAGAGCTAATGCTTAATAATAATTGTTTAATTTTTTCTTCCTTAGTTTTCTTAGCAAGGATTTCAAATGCTTTAGATTGCATGAGGATATAGGTATAGATTTTCTTTGCTATGCTAATTATCTTATCGCCTTCTAAATCTGATAATGCATTCATTGAAGTCTTCTTTAGATAATGTTTTTTAAAAATACTTACATTAATGTATATATTACTATATTTAATCTTTTGTAAGTGAATAAGATGATTGAAGACTATGTCCCAACAGGGATTCCTGGAGTTGATAGAATTCTTGAAGATAAGGGGTTACCAAGGGGTCAAACAATTCTTTTAAGTGGTGGACCTGGAAGTGGAAAAACTACATTTGCCATGCAATTTCTTTATACGGGCGCAACCCAATATGATGAATCAGGAGTATATATTACTCTTGATGAAGAACCCGATGATATAAGGAGAAACATGTTAAAATATGGTTGGGATTTGAAAAAATTGGAACATGAGGAGAAATTAATGTTTATAAATATTTCTCCTGTTCGTATTGCATCAGAGGAAGCGACAGGGTTAATTCAAATAGGTATGAAGGAATTTAGATTAGTTAAATTGCTTGAAGCAATAAAAAAGGGCATAACTAACATAAATGCAAAGAGAGTGGTGGTAGATCCGATAACAATTTTTACTCTACAATATCCAAATGAAATTGAACGCATATCTGCTATGAGAGATGTGATAAAAGATTTGCGCGCTACAGGTTGCACGAACCTTTTAATTTCAGAGTTAAAAGGTACTGGATGGGATCGTGAACACCAATTTGAAGAATATCTTACTCAGGGAGTTATATTATTGAGGACTTATCTTAAAGATACTAAACTAATACGAATATTTCAAGTAGAAAAGATGCGTGGATTGGCAATTGATAACCAACCTCGACCTTATGATATATCTACTAACGGTGTTGAAGTATACCCTGATGCAACGGTTTACAAATAGGAATTTACAAAAATTCACTAATTAATTAAAAAATCCTTTATCAACAAATAGCATTATTCTTGATGTCTCTGACTCAGAAAGAGTTCTAAATAAAGGTAGTATTATTGTTTTTTTATGAATTATCGAAATTCCCACTCACAATATGGTTCGCCTCTTGCCATGCACTTAGTTTCTTTGACATATTTATTTTTTATTGTTGAAAAGAAGCCGTTGAAGAAGCCGGTAGTAAAATAGCAGGAGGGATATTCATGTCTACCCCCCCAAAATTTTGTATATAAGCTCTCACAATTATCCATTATTCTTATTGCTTTACCTGATATTACCTTTCCCACCTTGCAGTGTTCTAAGAAATGAAATAAAAGTTTTATTGCTTTATTCTCTTCAATTCCTGCGTTTAGAAGGCGCTCCCCCAGCTCTTTTCCTACCTTTGCACCTCCCATCCTCATTGCCATTTGATATCTCTCACCTCCAAGAACATAACTGAGCCACCCTATAGCATGCCCTACCACATGAAGATGGACCTTATTCCCTAATCTGGGTCTTTGCACAAGAGGTTTCCCGTCTAGTAGAAAACCAATAAGTCGATTCATCAATTCTTCATTTACCTTTTCAACAACAATGCTGTCCTTTTCCAGAGAATTATCTAATTCATCAATTTCTCCTGGCACTACTTTAATTTCGCAATAAGGGTCACCAAGCCCAATACATTTTGTCTCAATAGCATTCCATTCTCTAGTAAATCCTCTCCAAGTTTCTATTCCTTTTACACTTCCTGCTATAGCTGATGGAAGATACAATGCCATCGGAGCACCTATTTTCTTGAATCCACAGCAATCAGAGTTTTCATATGCTCGAATATAGTGTTCATCAGTATTAGAGATATCAGGAAGGTATTCTGGAATACAACTACGCTCTTTCATGAGGGAAGAAAAATAATACTGTATTCCTTTTTTTACATCCTTCACTGTACTAAACTTTTTAGGTGTTTTTAATTTCATAAACAACATTAGAAATTTCACATACCAAGGGAAATACTTGAACATTAAATATCCCATGCTCTCATCTTCCTTATTTAAATTATATTTCATCTTTGGAAATCTTTGAGGATCCCAAAGCATCCCGCTCCAATGGATAAGGTTGGTCCAGAAAAGATTCACGAAATCCCCCACTTCTTTTCTTATAACTGCTTTTTCGCCCCCTAATAAAGATTTCATAAATAATTTTGCTCCCCCTGGATTAATCATATCTGTATCTAAAGCTAGTTTGTGCAATTGAGCTCGTCGTTCAAGCTTTATGGGGATATCCTTGATTTTTATTGGTTTCACCTTGGGATGCTTAATGATGTTTAAAAACCACTTACCCTCTTTTATTTCCATCTTTATTACTCCATTTGAGATACTCATCATCGCCACGAGATCTTCTGGTTTACCACAACCTTGATCTATGGATACCATTACTGCGTTTCCCATGGCAGCAAATTTTGATAGGGTCAGCCTCATAAACCTTAAAATTTCAGTCCCATTGAAGAGATATGGCGAAGTTAGGGAATCAAATATTAGTAAGATGCCCTTCTTGCCTATATTTTCGCTTAACCTTGAGATTGCTATGTCTATACTCGAGATATTATTACAATTAGCGTATAAAGTATCTAACCTATCTGATACTGAAACGCCAACCGTCTCGTTATAAGCATCAATAAAACTTAAAAGTCCAGGCTCGATTTCGCCCAATCCTCTTTCTTTTAATGCTATTTCTGCTCTGGAAGATCCAAATTCAGTTATCACATAAATAACGGGTCTATCCTCCACAAGATTTTGAAGTGCAGCTTGTTCACAAAAGGTTGTTTTCCCTGCGCCAGGGGAGCCGATCAATAATATCATATTCCCCTCTGGTATATATTGTATTTCATTCATAGATACCATTAAAAATCACCTATTTAAATTCCCATTCGCAATAGGGATCACCCATTGCTATGCATTTAATTTCTCTAACATGTTGATTCTTGATAATAGAGAAGAAACCGTTAAGAAATCCTGTTGTGAAGAAGCATGAAGGCTCCTGCCACTTCGACCAATAATATATCGTATACAAGCTTTCACAGTTTTCTTTTATTCTAATTGTCTCATCTATCGAAATCTCTTTTCCTATCCTGCAATGTACTAAAAAATTGACAATACGGTTTATAGCATCATCCTCAGTTATTCCTGCATTTATCAAATTATTTCCTACGTCCTTTCCTGCTCTAGCACCTCCCATCCTTAACGCCATACGGTATTTTTCTCCAACCATCGCAGGTAAAGCGATATCTGGATGAGCCATAATGAAATTGGTACCCAATATAGGTCTCTCTATAAGAGGCTCATTATTGAGGAGAAATCCCATGAGATGCTGCATGAAATGATTATATACTCCTTCGATGATTGAATTATCTTTTTCAAGAAAACCTCTGAGCTCACTAAGTTCCCCCGGTACTACTTTAATTTCACAATAAGGATCTCCAAGTCCAATACACTTTGTCTCAATAGCATTCCAATCTCTTTCTTCCTTATCAAAAATTTTACATGATCCAGCAATTATAGCAGGAATCACTAGGGCTAGGGGTGTACCTACATTTTCTATCCCCCAACAATCACGACATTCATCTAATCTAATATAATATTCATTGGTTTTAGAGAAATCGTCAAGATATTCTAATATACAATCACCGCGTAATTTCATGTGTCTGGAAAAAAATTTAAAAAATTTCTTCACATTTTTAATTTTATTAAAATTCGAGGGCATGAGTAATTTAATGAAAAATCTCTTGTATAAAGGAAAAAACGATAATGCTTCTCTACCAAGAAGGGCAAACTCCTTCCATAAATCATATATCATCTTTGGAAATCTTCGAGGATCCCAGATTATGGAACTCCAGAAGGCAAAATTAGGCCAAAAAATATTAACTTCGAATTTTTTTAAGATTTGTTCTACACTTACCATTTTTCTAGCGAATTCTTTATCCCAAAACTTGGTTTCATAAATCTTTTTCTCCCAAATTTCTGTTGAGGGAATTTCAATACTTACGGGTTTCACTTTTGGGTGCTTTATGACATTCAAGATTCGTTTCTCATCTTCTATTTTCATCTTTACTACACCGTTTGATAGACTCATCATGGCTACAAGATCTTCCTCTTTACTGCTACCTTCATCAAAACAGATTAAAGCACTGTTTCCTTCAGCAGCAAACCTAGAGATGGTCAATTTCAAGAATCGCACGACCTCTGAACCGCTTAAAAGATATGGCGAAGTTAAAGAATCAAACACCAATA
>JAEORV010000073.1 GCA_016840695.1 Promethearchaeota archaeon | reverse complement strand
ATGAACAGCATTGTCAAGCAGTTAAATTAAAAATAAGTGAAGAAATATTCAACGATAACCATCCTGCACTCATTTTCGCAAAAAGAGGAATTGGTGCTTATTTTAAGAACCTGAACATCATGTACGCTCCTCCGGATTTGAGTCCTCACGGATTTTCTATTGATTATGTCAGCGGTTTTGATAAAGAAAGTCAGACTTATTTCTCATAAAAAGTCACTATCGACTAAAGTTTATAAAGCGTTAAATTTAATTTGGAAGTATATAGTAGATAATTGATAATGATATCATTTTAAAAGTGGTAGATTTAAAATTTCGAAGGTTGCTGAGGAGAAAGACATAGTTGAAGAAATCCAGAAAGAAATTAATGTTGATCCAGATCAATTTATTCTGAAGTGGAAATATAAAGATGTTGATAAACGGCTTACCTATGACATAACAAAATGCATTGGTTGTAGTCTATGTAAGTTAGTATGTCCTGTTTACGCAATTGAACTTGGCCCGATACCTGATATTGCTCAAAACATTTTAGACGAGAGCAATCCAAAGATTTTAATTGACCATGAGAAGTGTTGTTATTGCATGTTATGTGCTGTAGTATGTCCCAATGATGCTTTTCGAGAGAATATTAAACCTGAAGAACAGATAAATTTGGACGAGTTTCCTTCAATTGGCAAGTTTTATAAAATTGAGCAAGATAAATGTATTGAAGACGAAAAAAATGAGATTTGTCAATTGTGCTTTAGCGCGAGGGAAAGAAATCAAATAAAAGATTTCTTTAAAATTCAAAAAGAATGTCCTACTCATTGTTTTTCCATCGATTCTCCTATAGAGGGAGAAGTCATTATCAAGAAAAACAAGCTTCATAAGTGCGATCCAACGGGTTGTAAAGCATGCGTGAATATATGCCCAACTGAATCGTTTTTCATTCCTGAAAGCGCAGAAGACGTGAAAAAATATGGTAAAATTGCATGTAACGAGGAAGCTTGCTTTTATTGCGGGGCGTGTGAAAATTCCTGTCCAGACGATTTAATTGTTGTTGAAAGAAAAGATATCATTATTAACGATCCAAAAAAACAAGGGAATTACCCATGGATTAAAGGATGGATCAATGGAATCAAGGACATCCTAAGACAAAAATTAATACTTGGAAAAGAACCAATTGAAATTCTCCTCATCGAAAGAGAAGTGGAGGAGTTAAAGGAAAAGGTTGAAGAAGAAATACCACAATTGTCTGATGAAGATCGAAAGAAACTAAACGAATTAAACGACAAGATACAAACCCTACTAAGGTCCTCGAAGGTTAGATACTGGATGAAGGATAAAAAGGTAAATAACATCACGAAAGAGTTAAAAAAAATATTATGAGTTGATGTTTCTTTATCAACTATTTGTTTATCTAATTTATTAAACAATATATAATCCACAAGCAGATGTGAGTCCTGAACTTGCACCAACGAAGAGTACCTTGTCTCCCTCGTTAATTTTATTCTGATTCAAGGCAAGATTGTAACCTATATTTAACGCCGCGGTATGCGGATCTCCATAGGTTTCATATATCTTTACAACTAAATCCTCGTTTAATCCGATCAATTTTGCAATATCTTTTCCAAAATCTTTCACCGGTTCGGAAGAGATTAGTTTCACGTTCGAAAGGTCTATCTTCTCCGATTCAACATATTCTTTGATTGTTTTCACGGTAAATTCTTGAAGGCGATTAATGTAATCGTCGTCAATTTCTACAACTACATGATCTCTACCTTCCGTTCCACATTTTAGAAAGTCATGATACCCAAAAACTCCAATGCTACCATCATTTTCTGAAGTTTTCATTAACACTTTTCTAAATCCCTTATTCTCAGTTGAATGAGAAACAATTACAGCCGCGCCATATGGGGTATAAGGAAATTCCTGTACCTGTTTTCTTGAGGGATGGACGTCGCTAGATACGATTAAAGCATATTTTATTTGGTCGTTGCTCATTAAGGCTTCTAGAACTTGCATGGAGTTTAAAAATCCACACGAGCCATTTAACAAGTCAAAACAGAAAGTTGTTTTTTCAGCTGGAGATTGTTTCACTGGATCTGTATTTAGGCGTAATTGTTTCTGGATGAGAGCTGCCATTGCTGGTTCGCCAATATTATCTTCTTTGTAGATCCCGAGGTTGATTAAAATTCCAATTTCTTCCATGCTTATACCTGCTGAAGCAATGCATTCTTTAGCCGCTTGTACGGTAAGCTCCACAGAACCTTGATTTTTACTGCTTTCAACAATAGATGTTGCCTTAATTATTATTCCCATTTTTACCTACACCCCCAAATCTCCTATAGTTGCTGATAAAACACCAAATTGTATACCAGAGGCAATTGAAACAAATACTAACCTAGATCCTTTTTTGATTTTTCCTTCCTTTAAGGCTTTATGAAATACAGCGAAATGAGTAGTAGTTGATGTATTGCCATATTCATGTAAGCTAAATAACGGTTCAGGCATTTTTTTCTTGAAATATTCACCTAATAATTCATCAGCGTGAAGGATTGCTCTTTCTGAAGTTTGATGGGGAATTACAAAATCATAATCATCGGGATCGAACATCATCCCCGCTTTCTTAAAAGACTCCTCTATTGCAATAGGAGATCTTTTAATAGCAACCTTGTGAAGCCTACTTGCTTGCGTGTACATTGCAGGCCCAGGACTTTTATCGCTTGGCATTCCAAAGCAGAGATCAGCAAATCGAGCAACAGTCAAGAAATTAACAAAATCAATTCCTTCTTCTTCATTTGGGGATATATCTAAAATAAAAGCAGCTCCAGAGTCGCCAAGGGTCAAAGACGCGAACTGCTCGTCTATGGGTTTAGATATTTCTTTTATAGCGGTCTCTGATAGTGGTGTTATGCATTCACCGCTAATAACCATTCCATTCTTTACTATACCTGCTTTTATCATGTTATAAAGAATGTATCCACTAGTAAGCATGCCCGCACACGCGTTTGATATGTCAAAGTTAATAGCAGAGGTTGCTCCAAGCTCATTTTTTAGAAAGAGACTCATTGCTGGCTCAGCTACCCATACTGGATATACTTTGTAATGTGAAATTGAAGCGAATATGACAACATCAAGATCTGATGCGTCATATTTTGAATTTTTTAGACAATCCTTGGCTGCCGCTAAAGCTAATGTGTAAGAGCATTCGGATTCTGACCTAAATCTTCGCTCTTTAATTTTAGTTATTCTCTCCAAGTCAAACATGGGCTTATTTTCCATTTGATTAACGAGTTCATCAGTGGTAACAACCTTTTCCGGAACATAAAATCCGATACTTTCAAATCTTGGTCTTAATGAAACATTTTCATTCATATATGTGACTCAACACTAATTGACTTTCATTTATTTATAATATGATAAAAAAGTGTATCGCTATTTTATTTTATGAAAATTTTTCATTATGGACATCCAGAAAAAAACTTACTTTAAATAATTCATGTATGAATAGATATTACTTACATGGAGAACTAATTGAGAAAAAATGATTGTAAAAATACAGATAAAAAGGGATAAAAAGTCTAAAAAATCTAAAATCTTTGTTTGGATACGGAAACAAGCAGATGTTGAGAGCGATATTCAACAAGCCATATCATTTTATAAGAATGACTTATCTGTTAAAACTGCGAGAAGATACCATAAATACCATAAAATCACATCCGATAAACCCGCAATCATGATTTCTTTACTCACAACGATCAACGAATTAATCCCCGAAATATATTTTAACTCTGAAGATCTCTCAAGTGTGGAAGAAGAAATAAATTTAATTGGAGTTAGTGAATTCTGAATCTTTCCTTTTAATGGGATTTTATCCACTCGAGCAAGATTTCCCATTTATCCTGAAAGCTTGGGTCTGTCATGAGCGCGTGATATCCTTCATCTATAATGAATAATTTTTTGTCCTTAGCCCCTAATTTCTCATGAAATTTTTCGACAGCCTCAGGAGAAATCCCTTTATCTAGGTTTCCTTGGAAAATTATTACTGGTATTGAAATAATTGGCGCAATTTTTGATGTTTTATGCATGTACTTGAATACTTGAAGGATGTATCTTATAGATAATTTTTTGATATGTTGTGGCTCTTCCTTGTCGTATCTCTGATGTATTGGGCTTTTGATTCCCTCGTTTTTATCGCTCTCAGTAGAGTAGACTTTTTTAGAAGGAAAAAATACTCGGAATAACAAGAGTGGAAGGGCAATAAGAGCAATTCCGAGCCAAAACTTTTTAGGAATATTTGGTTTAATTCCCGGAGAAAACAATATCAAACCAGAAAGATCTAGAAAATCGTTAGGATAGTGCTTAGCAAAATTAATAGTTGTAATACCTCCCATACTTTCTCCAAATAGAAATATTGGAATACCTGGATATTCCACTTTAATATATTTAAGGAAATAACTAAGATCTTTCAATATCAACTTAAATGATTTTAAATCTCCTTTTTCCCCATCTGAATAACCGTGATTTCTATAATCTGGTGAAATTACCATGATACCATAATTAACTAATTTATCTGCTAAGAGTACGAAAAATTCTCCATGACCACCCATACCATGAGACACAATAACTATTTTTTTCACTTCTTTTAGAGGTTTCCAGACGCGATAAAAGATCCTTGTTCCATCGAAACTAGAAAAATAATAATTGTTGCCATTACCAGCAACTGGATTACCTCGAAGTTCCTCCAATAAAGGATGAATGGTTATTTTTTTGGCTTCAGATTCTACTTCTTTTGTCAAGGAATCTCCCTATAGGATTGCGATTGTTTTAGAGATCATTCAAGTATCATAATGAATATGGGAGGGGAGGGATTTGAACCCCCGACCTCCTGGTCCCAAACCAGGAATCATACCAAGCTAGACTACCCTCCCAAAGGATTAAAAAAATCTAATATGATTTATATTTGTTCAAAATTAAAAAATTTTTTTAAATTTCCTATAAAAATCGTTTTAGCCTTCTCCAATTGAGTATCTCGAAACCTATTTTATTAAAAATACCATTATATTATTTGAAATGAAAAAAATTGTATATATTCAAGGAATCGGAGACGTGGAACAAGGTATCTTGATAAAATTAAAGAAACATTTGGAATGGGCGCTAAAAGGATTTATCAGTTCTGCAGAGATCTTAAGCAATCCAATTCCCGTATACGATTCTGAATACGATTCAATTCGTAGACAATACGACGCGGGTAGAATATTATCCCGATTAACAAAAATTTTCAAAAAAAATAATCAATTAAGCATATTAGGCGTGATTGACGAGGATGTCTATGCTCGATTTCATAATTTCGTGTTTGGAATTGCTGAAAAGGGCTTTTTAAACAGTCCTGGGACGTGTTTAATTTCGGTGACGCGCTTAAAGGAAGAGTTCTACAGGAGACCTAAAGATGAGGCGTTATTTGAACTTAGAATCCTAAAAGAGGCATTTCACGAGCTTGGCCATACATTTGGCTTAGGACATTGCGAAAATGATTGCGTCATGCGATATTCAAACTCTTTAGCCGATACCGATAACAAGCCTCCTTTATTGTGCGATTCGTGCCTCACTCTCATGAAGGATTTTTTTAAGAAAATTCTATGAAAAATCTCTTTTGATGTATCGTTTTACAAATGTTGTGCAGAGTTCTTCGCTAATTTTCAATATATCCTTATTATCCTTAACTAAATTAATCAATTCTTGTGGAATATTATTTAAACCAAAAAAAACTCCTGCAAGACTCCCCCCAACTGCTCCGATTGTGTCGCTGTCCCCTCCTGCAGTCGACATTTCGAATATGCATTCTTTAAATGAGTTTATATTCTTTAAAAACACGAAAAGAGCGCACGCAACAGTGCTCATAGTGTAGGGATGAACAAAAGCTTTACCAATGAATTCCTCAATGAAATAGGGATTTTTAACTCCTGCTTGTGAAAACTTGACTAATCCCGCTTCAGTTGACAAGTGCAAGCTAGTTTTTACTTTTTGCATGATCTTTATAAATTCGTCTGCTAATTCGTTTTCAGAGTTGGATATGGAAGAGATAATTATGTCAAAAAACTCGTCTAACGAAAAACCAACCTTTGGATCCTGAAAAATCAAAAAAGAAATAGCTCTTGCAATCACAATGGCTCCCAATGAAGTTGCAGGATGCGAATGCGTTATCATACTTGATTTCCTTGCTGCAGTTATCAAACCCTTTATGTCTCTACAATAAAAAAGCCCTATAGGCGCAATTCTCATTACCGTCCCGTTCCCTCCCGAATTTGAGGCTGCCTCTCTCCAAGACACGCCATATTTTAATTTTCTAATTGAGGAGATACACCCATAACCTGGACCTATGGGCGGATCGTCAAGCCATAAAATATATTCGTTAATAAAATTATTTAAATTGAATCCATTGCCTCGAATTAAAGCTTTCGCCACGTGTAAAGTTAGTTGAGTATCATCCGTATATGTTTTAAATAATTTTTGGTTATCTTGAACGAATTGTTCGAAATCATCGAACTTCGAATGTATATCAGAACGAATTCTTCCTTCAAAAGGGCGTCCAAGGGTATCTCCTATCGCAACTCCCATTATGGAGCCAGAAAATTTATCTAAATAACTAATTTTCTTTTTAATAGACATCTTTCAAGGTCGTAATGAGTTTTTCAAGGATTCGAGACTTCTTTGATTTTCTTGACTAACCTATCGAGACTGAATGGCTTGTCAATGAAACCTACCGATCCAATTGCAAAAGCCTCGTCCTTAACTGATTTATCCGCACTAGCAAATATAATCTTTACTGTGTTATCAATGAGTAAAATTTCCTTTGTTGCCTCGATTCCATTTTTAACGGGCATTCGATGGTCCATTATTATGATCTCGGGTTTATCATTAAATTCTTTAAACATTGATATGGCTTCCTCGCCATTATTAGCGATTCCAATTATGTGGAATCCAACTAATTTTAAAATTTTCTGATAAAGCATCTGTATAGATTTGTCGTCTTCGACGATAAAAACCGATATCATTTTATTCTTCCATCGAAATTGATATTTAAAGTTAAATCTTTGTAATATATTCCTTTTACCTAGTCTCCTTCTTCAATTC
>JAEORV010000072.1 GCA_016840695.1 Promethearchaeota archaeon | reverse complement strand
AAATAACCTTTATAGCAATACTACAATAATAGAACAAATTATAATTAAACTTTTTCTATTCCATTATTTAATTACCAATGTGATATGGTCTTAACAACATAATAAAAAAAAAAAGAGATTTTAGGTTTAGTAATTATTTCTCTAATTGAAAGTTTATCTGGATTCTTACTCTGTAAATCAATTTATCAACGTCTTCTTTAACTTTTACGTCTGACTCAATAATCTGAATATTTCTAATGCCCCGTAGAGTTTTTTTGGCTTCTATATAACCCGCTTTTACAGCATCGGCCCAATTTTTTTCACTGGTCGCAACCAGTTGTATTGACTTATAGACAGGCATTTTTTCACCATTTGTACTTTTTTGTAGTAAGAATATTTATCACACTTCTGAATTTAAATATTATGCTGTTTAAAGAAAGAATTAATGAAGTAATTCTTGATGTTAACCTTATGTAATGTATCTATAGATTTTCTTAATGTTATGCTCGTTTTGCGCTAAATATGTAGAATAAGAAATATAAAAAAAAAAGAATTTTAAAGCATTATTTACGCGTCTATGTTTTCGATAATGACAGCGATACCTTGTCCGCCACCACAACAGGCGTTAGCACACCCATATTTTGCCTTTTTATCTTTCAAGATTCTCGCTAATGTACCAGGTAATCTAACCATCGTTGCACCTAATGGATGCCCAATAGCAGAGGAACCACCCATTATGTTGACTTTCTCTTCAGGGATGCCAAGTTTGTGCATGCAGTTTAATGTAACCACAGTAAACGCTTCGTTTATTTCCCAGAAATCAATATCATCAGCAGTTAAATTTGCTGCTGCTAAAGCATTCCTTGTAGCAGGGACGGGGCCCCGACCCATTACGCTGGGATCTACTCCAGCAACTCCGTATGAGACAATTCTGCATAGAGGGTTTATACCTCTCTTCTCCGCTTCTTTTGCTTCCATTAAAATAGCAGATGTGGCACCTGCATTCAATGGAGAAGAATTTCCCGCTGTAATTACTCCATCTTTAGTACCTTCTCTTTCTATATATGCTTGCTTTCCACCGTATTTCTTTAAGAAATAAGGCCTTGATATTCTGCGCAATTGTGATACTTGTTCTAATGTAGATTTCCTAGCAGCCATATCTCTATCAACCATGATCTTCTCTTCAGGATTTCCTTCAACATGACCCTCAATTGGAATAATTTCTCCTTTTAACCACTCATAATTATCTACTGTTAGGTTATGACTTCTTACACCTAATTTATCTAAATCTTCTTTAGTTAAATCAGCGCCATCGCCAATTTCTTCTTCGTATAATTTTTGAGCGGTTTGAATCATGCTCAGCGCAGTCATTATATCGTACTCAGGGTGATAATATTTGGATTTCTTGTTGGCAATTAAAAGATTAGGTTTAATATGCTGGTTATATTTTGGATCTAAAGCAACACGAGACATGTGCTCAAACCCGCCACCAATTGCGCATTTATAATTACCCGTCTGAATTGCTAAAAATCCATTTACCAGTCCGGTCCCTGCTGAACCGCAAGCCCTATCAATAAATTGGGCTGCTATTTTCATTGGAAATCCTGCTAAAAAGAGCGGGCCGCGCCCTCCATAAGACCAATTTTCCCACACGCCCATTGCACACCCTAATAGAGCTTCATCGACATCATCCATTGTAATGCCTTTATCAGCGAGAGGTCCATCAAATAATTTAAGCATGAGTTCTGCAAAAATTTCATCCCCTCTCAAGTCTCCAAAAACATCTCTTTCTGGAGCCCCCGGTCTCGAACGAGAAAAAGCAGTACGATGATAATCTACTACCCATACATCTTTAAGTTCCTTAGCCATTTATATAATCACTTCTTTTATGATTTGATATTTGTATTTTTTGTTAATTAATGAAATTAATAAAATGAATTAAAACTTTTGAAAGAATAATGATCGAGATTCTTAATATAGGTTAGTAAAAATTTAAAGAAAAAGTGAAAATAAAAATTTAAAAATTTAATTATCATTTATGCGTCTGGATTCTCAAGGAGGACCGCAATACCCTGACCGCCACCGCAACAAGCGTTAGCAATTCCATATTTAGCTTTCTTATCTTTCAAGATTCGAGCTAATGTACCTGGTAATCGAATCATTGTGGCACCTAATGGATGTCCAATAGCAGTTGAGCCGCCCATGACGTTGACTTTTTCTTCTGGAATATTGAAATGCTTCATGCAGTTCAATGCAACAATGCAGAAAGCTTCGTTTATTTCCCAGAAAGCGATATCATCAGCAGTTAATCCCGCATGTTTTAATGCCATTTCTGAAGCAGGAACGGGCCCTCTACCCATAACAGTTGGGTCAACTCCCGCCCAGCCCATCGATTTGATGATAGCCATTGGTTCTAATCCTTTCTGTTTTGCTAACTCAGCATCCATGAGCAAACAAGCGGTTGCGCCAGCATTCAAAGGTGAAGAGTTTCCTGCAGTAATAACTCCTTCTTTGGTGCCTTCTCTTTCAACATAAGCTTGTTTTCCGCCGATATCTTTCCCTTCGATATTCTGCTTTAGGTAGAAGGGTTTTGAAAGCCTTCTTAATTTAGAGACGTCCTCCAAATTAGATGGTCTAGCTGCTTTATCCTCGTCAATCATCATTTTATTGTCTGGATTGCCCGCTTCATATCCTTCAACCGGAATGATTTCGCCTTTTAACCATTCCCTATTGGCAACGGTTAGATTGTGGCTTCTTACGCCAAGTTTATCCAAATCTTCTTTTGAGACTTCTGCTGAAGTCCCAATGTTTTGTTCGTAAAGCTTTTGAGCCGTTTGAAGCATTGAAATCGTGGTCATAATTTCCACATCCTTTCGATACCAAATGGATTTCTTAGTCCCTAAGCTTAAATTTGGTTTCATATGTGGATTATATCTTTGATCCATACCAACACGCGTCATATGTTCAAATCCCGTACATAGAACGGTTTTACTATATCCTGTCATAATTTCCATAATACCACTACACATAGCTTGGCCAGCACTTCCACATTGCTTCTCTACTGAGTACGTACTTATATCGTATGGAATGTTTCCTAAAAATGATGGAATTTTCCCACCATAGGTCCAATTCTCAAAAACAGGGAGAGCAGTACCTGAAACTACTTGGTCTAAGTCCTCTGGTTTAATGGTTTTATCAGCCAAGTTATTCTCGAAAAACCCTCTCAACAAATGCCCAACTAATTCATCGCCTCTTAATCCACCAAAAACATCTCTTTCGGGAGCTCCAGGTCTTGAGCGAGAGAATGCAGTACGAGCATAATCAACTAACCATACTTCTCTTATTCGACTTGCCATATCATTTTTCACATAGTCTATTTATTTTAAAATTAGTAATCAAAATGTTAATAATGTTAATAAAAAAAAAAAGAGATCAAAAATATACTTTATGCATCAAGATTTTCTAAAATTACAGCTACACCTTGACCGCCACCACAACAAGCGTTCGCTAATCCATATTTTTCTTTTTTGTCTTTTATGATTCGGGCAACAGTTCCGATTAAACGACACATTGTAGCTCCTAATGGATGACCAATAGCTGTAGAACCGCCTTTTATATTGACTTTCTCTTCGGGAATCCCTAACTTATCCATGCAATTTAAAGCAACTATGCAGAAAGCTTCATTGATTTCCCAGGCACCAATATCATCAACAGTTAATCCCGCCTGTTTTAATGCCATTCTAGAAGCAGGAACAGGTCCACGACCCATCACAGTGGGATCTACGCCAGCAAATCCTATTGAAACGACTTTTGCTAAAGGATTAATTCCCCGTTTTTTAGCTTCTTCAGCATCCATCAAAAAACATGCGGTTGCACCTGCGTTTAACGGAGAAGCGTTTCCAGCCGTAATAACTCCATCTTTATGACCCACATATTCTTCATATCCTTTCCTGCCAAGATCTTGTCCGCTTGCAGTTTTTTTAATAAAATGAGGTTTGGATACAGGTCTTAATCCGGCAACTTTTTCGAGGGTAGACGCTCGCGCAGCCATGTCTTTATCAATCATGATTTTTTCATCAGGATTGCCTTCAACATGACCTTCAACTGGAATAATTTCTCCACCATTTACTCCACCAGTAAACCATCCTTCTTCTTGGCTTTTAACCGTTAAATTATGAGCCCTTACTCCTAATTTATCCATGTCTTCTTTAGTAAATCTTGGAATTTCTTCTTCGAATAATTTTTGTGCTGTGGATAACATATCAGTTGCTACAAGTACGTCGTATTCACCTTTTCGAGCAAATCTTTCAATATAAAAGGGAGATCCTTTAGTACCGATTGCAAGGTTTGGTTTAATCCATTTATTTTGTATGCCCATAGGAACACGAGTGAGATGCTCAAGTCCAGTTGACAAAACACATTTACTATATCCTGCAGCAATTTCTAAAAATCCTAGATTAAATCCCGCAGCAGCTGATCCACATTGTTTATCAACAAATACTGCGGATGTTCGTACATCCATATCGGCATAATATGCAGGCATCTTTCCGCCGTACGTCCAATTTTCACCTACGCCAAAAGCACTTCCAACAGTTAATTCATCGATATCTTTTGCTTCAATACCTTTATCTGCTAATCTATTTTTAAGCATGTCCTTGAGTAACAATGCAAGAAGCTCATCTCCTCTAACGTCCCCAAAAACATCCCTTTCTGGAGCACGAGGTCTTGAACGAGAAAATGCAGTTCTCGCATAATCAACAAGCCATACTTCATTTAATTGTACCATTTTTAGTTTTCACTCCATTTATTTTTAAAATATTAGTAATTACTTTTTTTAATCATCATTTTTATTAAAGTTTTTTTTATTGTTTACCACTATTGAATATTTGATCATTATCATGTTGAAATTCTAGAGTTTTCAAGTTCAAAAACACGAAAAATTACGAAACAAGAATAGACTATTAGCGATTTATTAAAAAAAAACCTTAATTCTTTATATAATCCCATAATTTACCTTAATTATGAGCGATAAAAATATTTTAGTTGCTATCCTTGCTGGTAGTACTTCAGATAATGCCGTATACGAGAAAGCTGAGAAGGTTCTAAAGGAAAATAACATTCCATACGAATTAAACATAATTTCTGCGCATCGGGACCCGGAAAAATTAGATGATTATATTAAATCGTGCAATGCATTAGTGTACATTGCCGTTGCAGGACTATCAGCGGCGTTACCTGGCGTGATTGCCTCTAAAACGGATAAACCAGTTATTGGAGTTCCGGTAAGTGCCAAATTAGGAGGATTAGATGCGTTATTATCGATTGTTCAAATGCCGCCAAGAGTTCCAGTTGCTTCTGTAGGTATCGATCGTGGAGAAAATGCAGCGTATTTAGCGATTAGAATTCTTAATTTGACGAAATAACTATAGGAGTTAATGATAAAAATGAGTGACGATTTAATAGAAAAAGGTAAGGAAAACGCTGCGGTGAAAGCGGTTGACGAGAATGTTAAAAAAGGCATGGTCTTGGGTATAGGAAGCGGATCGACCGTAGTTTATGCCGTGAAAAGAATTGCAGAACTCAATAATGAAAGTAATTTAGATTTGAAATGCATTCCAACTTCCTTTCAAGCATATAATTTAATTATAGATAATGGGCTCAATTTAGTGTCAATTGACAGGTATCCCGTTATTGATTTGGACATTGATGGTGCTGACGAGATAGACAAGAATCTTAACGCAATTAAGGGAGGGGGAGGATGTTTGGTTCAAGAAAAGATCATCGCTTCAATTTCTAAAAATTTTATATTGATCGCAGATTATAGAAAGGATTCTGAATTTTTTGGAGAGAACTGGAAGAAAGGTATTCCTATAGAAATCATCCCACTTGCTCGAGTGCCGTTAATGAAAAAATTTGAGGAGTTAGGAGGAAAACCAATATTACGAATGGCAAAAGCTAAATCCGGTCCTTTAGTCACTGACAACGGTAATTTCATAATTGATGTAGATTTTGGGATTGTTAAAAATCCTTCTGAAATAAACAATAAGCTAATATCTATTCCGGGCGTTGTTGATACGGGATTATTCATAGGAATGGCTTCAAAAGCGTATTTTGGACAAAAAGATGGTTCAGTAACTACACGCTAATTCTTTTTTTATTTCTTTCCTTTAATTAAAAGCCAATTTGCATCATTTTCGAGTAGTATTTCTATATTAATATAACCAGCTTTTTGAAGGAGATCTTCCAATTCCTTAGGATTATATACTGGGAAATTACCTAATTTAGCCCATTGTTTAACTTGGTTTACATGTTCTTCATTATCAGACAGATAAGTTTCAGCTATGAGATACAATGAACACCCGGGTTTTAATACTCTCTTGACTTCTTTCATATCTTCAACAATATCGGGCCAAAAAAAATGACATTCGAAGCCAGTTATTAAATCAAAATAGTTATCTGCATACGGCAAGGATGCTACAGAGCCATTACGTATATCTACAAGTCCCGATGAAATATTTTTTTTATTTACTTTCTTACTAACTTTTACTGATATCTCAGAATAATCAATTCCGTAGATTTTACCATTGGGTGCATATTTTGCGAATCTCTGAAGATTCCTTCCACCCCCACATCCAATATCAAGAACAATACTATCTAATTCAACGGGAATATGATGGAAAGCCCATTTTGCCATTTTTGCGTGAGGACCATAATTCATCATTTTAGCCATCCTTCTTCCAAACCTGCCTTCTGGTTTTCTTACTTGCTTTACCATTTTTTCTTTGAATCCCATTTCATTACCACGATTAAATTCTAGACTCTAAATTAATAATATTTAATGTAAAAATAATGTAAAAGTATTAATGTCTATTCTAGTCCAATTTTTATATCCTACTTCTTATAAGTATCTTGCCCATAATAAGCGTTTTCTCCGTGTTTACGTTGAAAATGCTTATTAATTAAAGTTTCTTTAACTGCTGGAATGTCAGGATTAATAGCAATTGTATTAAACGCCATTTTTGCTAAATATTCTAAAATCACGCTGTGATAAACTGCTTGTTCTGGAGAGACCCCCCATGTAAATGCCCCGTGAGACGCAACTATTACCATGGGGGTGTGCCTATAATCATATTTTTTAAATGTTTCTAGTATCTGATCTCCTGTTTCTTTTTCGTAATCGCGCTTTATTTGTTCGTCAGACATTATGTCTGTACACGGAATTTCACCTGGAGTGTAA
>JAEORV010000071.1 GCA_016840695.1 Promethearchaeota archaeon | reverse complement strand
GTTTATTTAAAGAAAGATGAGTCAATGTTAAAGAAAATTGAGTGAAATGATAAGGCATTATTCATTTTCTCACTTAGAATTGGCATTGAGTTTTGTATAGTAACTATTTTTATAAAAATTTTTTTAACAAAAGAGGAATAATTTTGTTTAAAGAATTATGTTTATCAAATATCTTATATTAGTTTAAATCGTCTCATGTCTGAAAAAGATTATTCTAAAATAATTGAGTTAGAAAAAATTCACCACACCAAGTTATTTCCTAAAAGGGACTACGTGATTGTCAAAGGAAAAGGTGCTCTTCTCTACGACGAGAAAGGAAATGAATATATTGATTGCGTTGCCGGACATGGCGTGATGAATATTGGACACAGCCATCCTAAATACATCGAGGCAATGAAAAAACAAATTCAAAAATTAGTAATGGTTCCCCCGGGATATCCTGTAGAAGAACGTGCCCGATTACTTGAAAAACTGGCTCAAATAACTCCAAAATCACTTACTCAAACGTTTTTATCCAACAGCGGCACGGAAGCTGTTGAAGCTGCGATTAAATTAGTATTAGCGGCTAATCGAGATAAAAAAAACCCTGAAATAATTGCATTTAAGAGAGATTTTCATGGAAGAACTTTAGGTTCTTTAGCAACGACATTTAACATGAAATATCGAAAACCTTTCATGTCGTGGCTAAGTTCAAATGTAAAATACGCCTCTTTTGGAAATATCGATTCAGTAAAAGAACTTGTTAATGAAAACACCGCCGCAATAATAACTGAATTAGTCCAAGGGGAAGGAGGCGTGCATCCCTCTCCTGAAGATTTCCCTAAGGCATTGCGAGAACTATGCGATGAAAAAGATTTAATACTTATAGACGATGAAGTCCAAACGGGTTTTGGAAGAACTGGCAAGATGTTCGCTTACGAGCATTACAACGTGACTCCAGATGTCTTATGCGTGGCAAAAGCCATTGCAGGAGGGCTTCCAATGGGTGCAACAATTGCTCCTGAAGAATTATATAACAAGTTTAATGTTGGTGAGCATAACACGACATTTGGAGGAAATCCGCTAGTTTGTGCTGCAGCAAACGCTACTATAAATATTTTAATGAAAGAAAAGCTTGCAGAGAACGCAGCCAGTCAAGGAGAAAAAATGATTACTGATTTTAAACGACTCGCTGAAGAGAATGAAAATATAAGGGGTGTTCGAGGGAAAGGGTTAATGATCGGCGTGGATTTCAAGAAACCCGTGAAAGAACGAATTATTAATGCTGCATCCAAGGGCGTGTTCTTTTTAAACGCTGGATTAACGGTTATCCGCTTGCTTCCACCACTAGTAATTAGCAATGATCAGACTGAAAAAGTTATCAAAGTAATGCGTGAAATATCACAATAGTATTATAAATAATTTTAAAACATCAAAACGCTGATATATTGGATGACTGATTGTACTGAACAAGAATTTATCGAGAGGCTCTATGACGTCGTATATAAGTTATGTAGCATAGCAAAAGGTCAGTCGTACAGGTTTAAATCTAAATGGGACGAGTATTTAAAACCTTTCAACGAGAATCCCCATTTAATCCGTTCAATTCCTCTAAGCAAGGAAAAATTCATAGATAATATAGATTACAGAATTGAAGTTTTAAAAACTCTCGAACATGCTCTTGTAGATGGATTCTATTCTATAAAATCCTTGTTAGTAACTCTATATAGTGCCTATTTCAATGATTCAGCACAGTTTAAAAAGGATTTCTCGAAACAAGACCAGGTAATTCTCAAATATCTCGCGGCGAAAGAAATATTAGGGAATTTAGTTCAATATAATAGAATGGATCACGAGTCTGTCCCTTTAAAATATAATATCCTTGCGAGAAATTATTCAATGATGCGGCTTAGAGAAATTGATGACGCTGAAATCTTGAAAAATCTGACTAAATTAAATATTAATTTTATTACTCTTGAGAAACTGCACGAAATAATGAGCGAAATCGAGAGCGATGGATTTATAGTGATCATGCAAGAAAATAATCATAACCGATATAAAGGAGGAAAACCTTTAGAACTGAGTCCAGAGGGAGAAAAAAAATACACGCAAACATTACAACCATTAATTGCTTGGCCAACACATTTTTGGAGAAGTTTCTACAATATAAGGGAATTAAACATTACTCCTGGTAAAAACATCAAATATCGAGGTTTTTTAATTAAAGTATTGTCAAAATCCGCAACGCAAGGTTTCTCAGCTACCGACTTCGTGTTCAAGAATTTAATAAAATATTACGAGAAGCTCAGGGAAGAACGTTAACCTTCTTTTACCTATTTAGAATTCCTTGCTTTTTTTGATTGGAACATTAAAATTTTCTAATAGTGGAATTAAGTGCTTTTTATCAGCTGAATTCGTCCCTTTCCAATCAATGATAAAGCAGTCTACTTCCTCAAGCGTGTTTTTTAACATCTGGTTTATAATGTGCTCGTCTAATTCTTGTACGAAGTATTTCGGACAAATAAACGAGATAGCCACATTTTTCTCGCTTATTAACTTTTTAAATTGTGGTGCGTAGTGAGTTCCCCCAAAACCTACGCCAATCTGAGTATATTCATTTGATTTGAGTTCTAAATACTTGAAACATGTTTCAATTAAAGCTCTTGCCAATAATTCACCCGCTTTTTCAATGCTCCACTCTTTTTCGCTACTCCCTAATTCCATGAAAATTGAAGGTTTTTCTATTGTTGTCGGTCCGTGATGCGTGACTTCTAAATCTAAAGAAAAGTCAGAAAATTGGTTAAATTGTTCGAAGCTTAATTGTTGTTTCAAGCACCATAATCCTGCTTTGAGTAAAAAAGCACTTGCATGTGATAGTTGCCTTGGATTACCGCCAAAATCAGCACTATCCAACCAATTTCCAGTCACGTGAGTTAAAAAGGCTGGTCTTTCCGTCTCTGAGCGATGCCGACTTGCAAAAATGAGTAAATCCGGGTCGAAATCTGCCTCGTTTAGTTTCAAATCGTTCAAGTGAATTAGCGGTGAAGATGTTAATCCAAGATATATTTGGTTTTTTTGAAAGAAAGGAGTTCTATCTTTCATCGATATAACTCTTTCAAGCTGGAACAAAGAGTTATCATGCCATTTTAATTCCGTTTCCTTGAACTTGAACAGATCAGAAATGATGAGTCGATTGCGCACGTTCATTGAGGCAATGTCCTCTTCCGAGGTTATTATTAAAAAATTCGTTATGTTTTATCACCTGATTGTTCTAAAGCTTTTTATTCATATTCCAGTAAGTTTTGCATATCCGCGCTCCTACGCTTTTCAAATAGAAGTAGATGGTGTCATCTTCCACCCACAAAATTCGACACTTTTCGATCCCCATGGTTTTTAGGTCCCATAAACACCAATTCAATAACACGCTTCCTAATCCTTTCCCTCTTTCTCTTTTTTTCACCCCTGTTGGCCCAAAGCTTCCCGGATATTGAACGGAATGAGATGCCCATCCCACAATGGTTCCTTTTTCTGCTTCACGTGCGATAAAAGTTGATATAGGATCATTCAGAAGGCTTAGTTTTACTTCATCGGGCCAAAAGGATAATTGATAGAGTTTTGGCATGAATTTAAGTGGAACTAGTTCTTCCTTGTCGTTTAATGTGGCTCGACTTATTTCATATCCTTTAAATTCAGAAGGAGGTCGTGAGTCCGAAATAGTGCTTAAATCCACGCACAAATCAATTAATTCCCCTCTCTTCTTAAATCCTTGCTTTTTTAAGAAAAAAAACGCTTCCGTGTGTCTGGGATCCAATCCTGGAAGCCAATAATCTGGTTGCCCTCTCATCGCTTCTATTTTCATTCCTGGGCTAGGATTTTTGGACGACTTGATTGTTGTAACTAATTGTGTATAAATCTTAGTACCCAATCCTTTTAATCTCCATTCTTTCTTAACAACAAAAAACTTCAAAGCTACAACTTTTCTCGAAGGTACATTAGACCTCCTTACCACCATCATGAAAAACGCTACGACCTTCCCCTCGTCGTCAGTAGCAATAACGCTCAAATCAACATCGAATGAATTACTTCCTAAAGACGCTTTTTTAAAAACTTCAAAGGGTTGGGAAAGAAAAAGCACGTTATTTTCACACATCTGGTAAACTTTCTTGATGTTTCCATCCGTAAGGGGTCCAAATTTTAAAGAGTCAATTACAATGTCGCTCAAGTTTAAAACCCAACTACTTCTAATAATCTAACTTTTATTATTTGTATTATGTTGCTTAGGATAAAAATTTTAATTAAACTATTCTATAAATATAAGTAATGGAAGAATTTTTTGTCTTAGCGGTTGTTCTAGGCCTGATTTTTGCCGTGCTCTTCTTCATTGAAGATTTTTACGATGACAAGCATAATTTTCAAATTCATCCCTCGTTGATTGCAGGGATTTCAATAAGCTATTTTTTCATGTTATTATTACCCGAAATTGCAAAAGGGCTCCCAGCTTTTACAATAAGTAATATAGAGTACTTATTTATTTTACTTGGTTTTTGCTTCATTCACGTGAGCGAGAAATTAATCCTACAAAAAGTCGAAATTAATTCTCAAAAGAGAGTGAGAAAGATGATAAAAAAAGAAGAAATTCTCGAATCAGTTGAGGATAATATGGAGAACATTATTAATAATGAAATCCAACAGGAATACCTCGATGAGCTTGCCTTGAAGGACATAGCAAGTACTTTAAACGATTTACATGCCCAAAGCAGTGAGCTAAAAACCTCTATTAATCGTACAAAATTAAAAATAGAAAAGCATATCGAAAAAGAAATCAATGAACTTCGATTTCTCACCGATACCGCGTATCATGTTCTCGTTGGTTTTATCATCTATAATTTATTGTTGCTCGAACCAGTAGCAGGGGTTTTATTTTTCATCTTTGCTTTTTTTAGAGCCGTTATTACCAAGCGTTCAGAAAAAGTCGATATCCCGTTCTCAGATTTAGACATTAAAATAAAATTTCAAGAATCGAAAGTAAAACAACTCATTATTGCTTCATCTGCCACAATTGGAGTGTTATTTAGCTTAGTATTTGATTTAATAGTCCCAATACACAATGTAATATATTTGGAAATAATATACATGCTTTATTCGTTCATTTCAGGTGTCATCCTCTATGTGATTTTTAGGGAAGTAATACCTAAAAAAGAAAAAGGAAAACCTCTCTACTTTATTCTTGGAGTTGTAGCATTCACGATATTGATCTTGATTATCAAATTCATCCAAGCAATGTTTTAATTGAGCGGATTATTGAAAACTAAAAGAAAAGAAAATAAAAATAAATTATTGTCCAGCTAATTCCTTAATATGCTTAACCCCATCAACAGCATCTGCGGCAAAGTCGTCTGCACCAAGCTTTTTAGCAAGTTCCATGCTTAACGGAGCGCCACCAACGATTAATTTTACCTTATCTCGTAAACCAGCAGCTTTTAAGGCTTCATGAACGATCTTGATTTGTTCTACTGTCATGGTTAATAGAGAACTTAAGGCAATGATTGATGCTCCTGTTTCTTTTACTTTGTCAACGATAGCTTTCTCGTCGGTATCCATGCCTAAGTCGTGTAATTCAAAGCCAGAACTCAACAAAAGAGATCCAAGTATGTTCTTACCAATGTCATGATTGTCACCTTTTACTGTTGCTAATATGATCTTAGTTTTAACTTCCGAAGAATCGATTGCGGCTAAGGCAGGTTGTAGGATTTGAAACGCCTCTTTCATTGTCTCTCCAGCAAGTACTAATTCGGTTAAATAATATTCTTTTTCCTCGTATCTTCTACCCACTTCGTCCATACCTTTTGTAAGCGCATCTAAAACTTCAAAGGGTGGTTTTCCCTCATCAAGCGCTTCTTTAACAGCAGCTTGAATGTCATCCACTTCTAATTCTATAATTAATTCAGTTAGTTTAGGGTAATCCATTTTCATAATACACTTTTTATATGTTGATATTAAGTATTATGAATAATTTTTAATAAATTCATGTGGTTGGTTTATTAATACCCTCATCCTTGAATTTGGAGCAAAATTATTTTTCTTATCATTCAAACAAAAAAGAGAAAAATGCCATTTGGCGAAATATTAAATGACTACCTTAATAAACCTTCTGAAAAATATTGGAGATTATTCGTGTTATTTACAGATTAAAAATAGAAGGGAAAAAAGAGAATGAGAGATTCCCGAGAAGGTATTAGGGACTAAATTTAGTTACCATCTAAATTAATAGGAAATTTTCTGCATTTGCAGATAGGGGATATTTTGTGTTACCACAAATTCTCGGAGAATTCCCTCTTAAGATAAATGATCTCACGACTAAATTTAAACTTATCTATTGATGGCGAGTTTAAATAAATTAATACATTATCACGATCAACAATTAAAATTTGATGTTTTCCCGTGTATGAAAAAAAGAAAGGCAAAGATGATCTTGAAGAAGAAAAAGAAATAGATAAGGTCACGCTACTCAAGGAATTAAAAGATAAGAAAATCATAATACACGCAAGAGACTTAGTAAAAGATTACGAGATTGGTGAATTTATCGTGAGAGCCGTGGATGGCGTCTCTATAAACGTCAAGGAAGGGCAATTCATTGCGATCAAGGGTCCTTCGGGTGCTGGAAAGACGACCTTGTTGAACCTGTTGGGTGGACTTGATTCTCCGAACGCGGGCATAATCTATAGTCATGGCGTCAAGATTTCGGACATGAAAGAAGAGTCGTTGTCTACCTTTAGATTATTAAACTCGGGATTCATTTTTCAAAATTATAACCTCATCAGCACTCTTACGGCAGAAGAAAACGTGATGTTTCCAATGAACATTGCTGGCATGACTTTTAGAGAACAAAGAGCGCAAGCCGTAGAATTGCTAGATAAAGTAGGATTATTGGAGCGCAGGGAACACTTACCCTTTCAATTATCGGCAGGGGAACAGCAGAGAGTTGCAATCTCCCGAGCATTAGCAAACAATCCTCCGATAATCTTTGGAGACGAAATCACGGCAAATTTGGACAAGCGAACGAGCGAATTTATACGCGATATCTTTAGAGACCTAAAATCTGAAGAGAAAACCATCGTTATCGCGACTCACGACAATAAATTGTTAGATCTAGCTGATAAAATAATCGAATTCGATGATGGGAAGATAATAGAAGAAAATAATCTAAATGAAACATAATATTGGATAGAAATCATGAATTTAACTTTTGCTCTAAAGGATATTTATCGAAAGCGAAATCAAACATATCCGTATATTCTAA
>JAEORV010000070.1 GCA_016840695.1 Promethearchaeota archaeon | reverse complement strand
CTATTTAACATTTTAAAATGAAAATCGTCTATAGTATATTAAGTAATAAGGACCATGTACGATTTCTTATAATAATTAAAAATACGATAGAATGATTATGGAGTTAATAATTGACGAGGAAGGGTATTTTTGTGAAGGTGTAGTTCCAAAAAAATGGCAATTCTTCATGGAATTTGGAAAAATAATGTTAACAAAGGAAAAATTATCGCTCATCAAGCAATCAAATATTAGTCTAACTGAAGTAGGATCTTCGGTGGATGATTTCAACGAAGGCTTTATTATTCCTTTAGATAACATTAAAAAAGCGTATAGCATAAAAGAAAAAAAAATTTATATGGTGAAAGTTGAGACCAGGGACAATCTTCTTTTTTCGATTACAATGGCAAATGAAAAGAGTATTGGAAAGAAAAAAAGTGAAATACTTAGCAAAAAAATAAACACCACAATCTTGAGTTCTGTTGAAATTGGAGATGAAACGATTATTTGCCAATATTGTAATCATGAGACAAACGCTTTTTCAAAGTTCTGTGAAAATTGTGGAACTAAACTAAACTAAATTAGTGCTTTTTCGATTCAAAAAAAGAAACTGAAAAAGAACTGATCAAAAACCAATTACTCTTAGCTTAGTTTTTATTCTTTTTATCCTCTAATAATTTAATAGGGAGTAATGCTAAATTCTCTTAACAATTAATAAACTTTTCAATAATAAAATAAAGTTCTGCTGATGAGAAAATGAATGTGTTTGAACTAGAAAATCAATACTGGAGATTTAGCATTAATAAAAATGAATTAAATTTTCAATATGAACTTCAAAGTAAGATAAATAATGTCATTTATGCTGATAAAGATTATCATTATAGCATCTTGACATCTGGTAAAAGAGGATCTCGTTACGTTTATTTGGCACATGTAGGAGCAGAAAACAAGGCAAGGAAGATAACATCGAGAAATATACATCAAGAAGGGGAAAATGTCTTAATAGTAGAAGGATCGTTTGAGGGTACGGATATCCATATCACCCAAAAATTTGTATTAAAAAAAGAAAGCAAGTGGTTGGATGAACAAATTACTATTACGAATCTCGGGAAAAAAAAAGTTAGATTAGGATATATAAATCTAGGTTTTAAGAAAACACTCTTTAGGCAAAATTTTGGATGGAACGAGCATTTAGATGAATATATCTTGACGGCCATACCTGCTCGTCAATATTTTGGATATGAAGAGAATAGAAAACAAGAATTTTTTACTGCAAATGACCTCATGTTTTGTGCATGGATTGATAAATCAGTAGAAATGCCAGGTTTTTGCGCCGAAGGCTGGTTATGGGGGAATTCGCAGGGAGGTTTACTCACGTGCAACTATAATCCCTCACAAATGGAGTATTCTCGATTTCAAAGACTTCCAAAAACATTACCCGGAAGGGGTGCTGAAAATGTTGATGTATTATTTGGAGGCGTTTCCCTTTACGACGGTAATCCTGAAGGCGCAACACTCCTCGAGCCGAATCAGGGTTATAGCTTTGGTGTAACAAGGTATGCCGTGTATAAAGGAGATTATAAAGAGGGATATTATCTTTACCGGAGACACCTTGAGGAACATGGCCATAAATTCAAACTCGATTACGATCCTCCGGTTCATTGGAACGAATTATACAATTTGGGTTGGGCTTCAGAAAAGACGGGATTTTTTGTGGATAGCACGGACTTCGAAGTATATACTCTAGAACAACTTTATGGAGAAGCTGAGCTAGCTCGAGATATTGGTGCTGAATGCTTGTATTTGGATCCTGGATGGAACATAGCCTTAGGCTCTTCCATTTGGAACGAGGAACGCTTTGGCCCCTTAAAGGAATTTTCAAGGGTAATTCACGAAAAATACGGTTTAAAATTAGCCCTGCATCTCATGATGAATTTTGAAGGAGAAAATGAATCCGATGAGTTTTACTTAAGGAGCAAAAAGGGAATAAGAGTTATCCAAGATCCTTATATGAACATATATTGTTTGTGCGCAAATGATTTCTGGGTGAAAGAAAAAACGCGAAGGATACTAGAACTGGCAAAAGAAGGAACAGACTTTTTCATGTTCGATTTTACCGCACTTTCAATGTTCATGGTGGACGATCTCGGCTGTTTTAGTAAGAAACATGGACATGAGGTGCCCATGCAAAGAAAAACGCACGCAGAAAATATTTTTAAAGTCATCCAAAATGTTAAGAAGAAATTTCCCAATATCCTCATAGAAGCGCACGATAGGGGAGTACAACCACGACATCCATTATATTATCAGCACAACCTTCCCCATAGTTTTGACGAGAATTGGGGTTTTGAATGCATGTGGAATCCACTGCAAGATTTATTATCTAATAGGGCAACACAGCTGTTTGAATACAATATGGCTTATTCAATCCCTTTATACCTGCATATAAATGAGAATAGTGATAACGAAAACATGGTACAATTCTGGTGGTACGCTTCTCTTGTGAGACATTTGGGAATCGGAGGATTGAGCGATAAAGAGAGCGCAAAATACAAGGCGTTAAAAGAGGCGATGAATCTCTATAAAAAATTAAAGCCCCTTTTTACACGTGGAACATTTTACGGAGTTACCAAAGATATTCACCTTCACGTGGACGATATCAATAAGACAGGAGTACTTACGGCGTATAATCTGAGTAGCCGGAAACGACTTATAAATATTCAAATAAACCTTTTAAGATATGGTGTGGATGTCACCACAGCAGAGATATATAATGGCACAAATCAGGTGATTTCTACCATAAATTTAACCAAGGAATCGAACGACATCTGTCAATTTGAAGTAGAGATCCCTCCTTTATCACCGATAATCGCAATCCTCAAATAAATACTTAGAGGACTGGAATTAAGATATTCGTGAGATAAAATAATCCGAAAACAGACATTTTTTTAAATTGTCCATTATTTTTTTTATTCGATCATGAAGGAATCAAATTACATCTCCATTGCAGAAGCTCTGAAAATGGGTGCTACTAGCGTAAATTTAAGAGGTTGGGTGTATAGGGAAAGAAAATCGAATAAATTCGTGTTTATCGTGTTAAGAGACGAAACAGATATCATTCAATGCGTGGTAGCTAAAAGTAAGAATCTAGAAATATTTGAAAAAGCTGAAAAATTGACAATTGAATCGTCAATCAAAATATCAGGCGAATTGAAAGAGGATGAAAGGGCTCCTACTGGGTATGAGATATCCGTTTCTGATTTGGAAGTAATTCAAATAGCCGATCCATTTCCAATCACGGAACATCAATCACCTGAACTTTTATACGATAATCGGCATCTATGGATAAGATCAAGGAGATTAAACGCAGTTTTAAAAATTCGCCACACGATCGTTGGCGCCATTCATAAATTTTTTAGAAATAATGATTATTACGAATTTGACGCTCCAATTTTCCAACCAAGCCAATCTGAAGGGGGAGCTACGTTATTTGAAGTCAAGTACTTTACAGATAAGATGTACTTGAGCCAGACGTGGCAATTATACGCCGAAGCGGGAATCTTCTCTCTAGGGAAAATTTACAACATGGGTCCAACATTTAGAGCAGAAAAGTCGAAAACTTCAAGGCATTTATCAGAGTTCTGGATGGCTGAAATGGAAGCAGCGTGGATGAAACTTGATGAGGTTACTGAAGTTGCAAAAGACGAAATAAGGTTCATACTACAAGAAGTCTTGGAGAATAACAAGAAAGAACTTGAAATCTTAGAAAGGGATATTAAACTACTGGAAGGATACGTGGAGGCCGAATATCCAACCATCAAGTATGCAGAAGCTCTAGATATTCTTAATAATAAATACCAAATGAACGTCCCCTGGGGAAAGGATTTAAGAACTAACGAAGAAGCTAAGATTGCTGACCACTTTAAAGTTCCCGTCGTTGTCACGCACTATCCTACCGAAATCATGGGTTTTTACAAACCACCTAGCGAAGAAAATCCAAAAGAAGCGTTATGCTTTGACATGTTAGCCCCCGAAGGATACTGTGAAATCATTGGTGGCTCAGAAAGGAGCTTGTCAGTTGAAGATATGTCAAATAGACTAAAAGCAGACGGGGAGGATCCGAATAACTATAAATGGTATTTTGAGTTGAGAAATTATGGAAGCGTCCCTCACTCTGGGTACGGACTGGGTGTTGAACGAGTTGTATCGTGGATTTGTGGGCTAGATAACATTAAAGATGCCATTCCCTTTCCCAGAACAATGTTGCGTAAGGCACCGTGATCGGCATATTGACGAAATCAAATTTTATTCTGTATTAAATTATTCATTAATAACCCGTTAAAAAAAGAGAAAAAAATATAATTATTATTTACCGCCCGCAATGTGCGGAAGGACCACAACTTCGCTCTCAGGAGTAATCTTCGTGTCAGGATCGGCTTTCTTTCCGTCAACGAGAATACCAAAATATTTTCCTTCTAAATTCAATTCTTTTAAAAGGTCTGCAACCGTCATGGTTTTTTCTGGAGTGAAAGTTTCATAAATTCCAGTTTCTAATAGCTCGCTTATTTGTTTCAACTTAGTCAAACCTCTTAGTATTGTTGCTATTAATAATATTATATTAATTTAATTTAAATTTATTTCTTTCTAAAAATAAATAGATTCCCTAAATGCTAAAAAGAACGACGAAATTCACACCTTTTGGCGGTTTATGGAACGAATTTCGCTCCTATTTAAAGTTTTCGTAAAAAACAATGAATTTTTATGTTAAAATATATTTTTTTTACGTGATAGTCATAGTGAAGAGTTGATCATAAGATTCTTGAAGAGGATGGATACGAAGATTACATTGAATTTCTAGAACAATTAAGGGATTCAGTTCGTAGTCTACCAAAAATCAAAAATTTTAACGAGAAGAAGAAATTAAAACAAACTATCATTTCAGACGCAATCACGTTTTCGAAAGAAATTGCGGAATCCGGTGAGCTCTTTGAGACGGGAGAATTCCTATATTCTGCAGCAGAAATCGTGGAATATTTAGATTTTGAGCAAGCACAAAAATTATACAAGCAAAATATTCGAGTCTGGGAAAGGCAAATCGACGCGTATAAACTTCAAGCTAAAATACGCGAAATTGCCGAGATTTACTTGAAAATTGCCGAGATCTATAAGATAAAATTCCAGGATTTTGAGTTAGAAAAACAAGCGGTGTTAAATAGTATCCAATATTTGGATAAAGAAAGCAAGCTTCAAGAGGAATTCAACGAAGTGAGGAAGTATACAATAATCCAGCAAAATATTGCCGATTTATACCTCAGAATTCTTGATTACAAGAAAGCCATTCTATATTACTCGAAAGTGATCGATGTTGGAAAAACATGCAATTATTATGACATGCTATCATTTTCTTATCAACAAATTGCAGGATGTTACGAAGAATTAGACGACTTTCCTAAGGCAAAAGAAGTGATATTGGATGGAATGGAGTTTTTTTCAGATGCATTTCAAGAATTGGACGACAAGAACGATAATCTAGGGTTAGCTCAAATTTCGCAGATATTAAAGAACCTCTACGGAATAATAAACGATAAAGACAAATTTGTAGCTTACTCAAAAAAAGAAGCAGGGGCATATATTAACTTAGCAGAGAATTTGGAAAAAAATGAAGCGAATTTCAGTAAAATTTCCCGATACTATCGCGGTGCTGGATTATGCTATCAAGAAATCGTCAATAATTTAATTGAATCTGCATCTTGCTTTGTCTTGGCGGGAAATTATGCAGAAAAATCCGAAGATTATGGAGACGCTGCCATAAATTTCATAGATGCAGGGGACGTTTTTAAGGAATTAAATAACCTCGAGATGGCCTACAAGCATTTCATTAAGGCTGGTGATAATCTTTGGAAATTGGACGATGTTAATCAATCTACAGAATGTTATTTAAACGCTTATGATATAGCCGTTGAAGGTGATTTGGAGTTTAACCGGTATGGAATTTTTAATCAAATAGTAAGGGGTTTAAATAAAGTAGCAAAAGAAGGATTAAAAAGCAAGCAATTTTTCACGGCTGCCACGCTGATTTTGGAGAGCGTGAAGTTTTACGAGAAGCTAGACTCCGCCGACGATTTATTGTTGAGGGAAATGGTTAAAAATGTCTATAGGTATTATTATCGGGCAGCAAACTTGAAGAAAGTGGGATACTCGCACATCGTTCATTCGTATATTATCGCGTCGTTATCAAGCATCCTCATAGGGCAGAACGAAAAAGCTTTAGGAATCATGTCAGAAATTGAATCTGATGGAAAAACCATTAACGACTACAAAAAAATGATTAACATGATAATTGACTGGGTTTCTAAAGGAAAAGAAGTGAGATTGGCCAATTTTCCCTACAATCTTAGGAGGTTAATTACTGGCTCCGAAGATATCCTCTATTTATTGAACTTGTTTAAAAAATTAAAAGCTTGAATAAAGCACATGAGCCTAAAAAACGAAGATATCATCTTGAGTTTCGATTTAGATTTCACGCTATTAATTAATAAAGAGGGAATTCTAAAATCATTTAAATACGCGTTAAAAAAGCACGATCTTCCAGAAATTGAAGAGAAAATCCTTGTAAAAACGATTGGCGTGCCTTTAAATCAAACATTTAGTGAGTTGGTGCCTGATATTGAACCATCGATTCTAACTTCGGCATTTAGGGAGTATTACGGAAGCGAGGGTATTTACCAAGTTAAGCTCATCCCTGGTGTAAGGGAGAAGCTGAACGAATTAAAAAACGAATCTTATACATTAGGCGTTATAACTTCAAAAAAGCAGGAAATGGCAATAAAACTGTTGAAATATCTGAAATTGGACGATCTATTCGATTACATCTTTGGTGAAAACAACGATATAAAAAGCAAGCTCGACCCTAAATTGAAAGAATTGCTTTTTGACATGTATCCTCTACACCAATTCGTTATTATAGGAGATCACCCAAAAGACATGAAACTTTCTGAGATGCTGAATTGTCCCTTCATCGGTGTGTTAACCGGTACTACTGAGGCCGAACAATTAAGAAGAAATGAGAAAAGAAAGCACATAATTCTGAATAGTGTTGCTGAAATTACACTTGAAAAGATACACTCGCTTTTTTAAAGTAAAAAGAAGAACATTGCTATAAGAAGAAGAGCATTGTTGTTAAAAGATTCATTTTTTATTACACTTTCAATGCCTCGGCTCTAATTTTAAGGATTTAATACTCACGATTATTAATCGTTATATCAAAATTATTAAATACTATCAAATAAAATATATCAAAAGAGGACACAATTGTAAAAACATAATCATTATGGATACTACCACAAAATCTTCTATTCAAGTTCAAGAAGAGAGAGCTGAATT
>JAEORV010000069.1 GCA_016840695.1 Promethearchaeota archaeon | reverse complement strand
ACAGTTGCATCATTTCAGTGGATTTTAAAAAATAATATACCCTGTCGGTAGCTTCATATAAAGGGATTTCAAACTCGTCTACACATTCCTCGTACAAGTCAGACAGGAAATCCCACACTTTCTCATTATTTATATCTACTCCTAATTTATGAGATAGATATATACCACAAAAATAAAGGTCAGGATTCTTTAAAGTGATTAGTGGAACAGAAGCTAACCATTCATCCATGTCGGATTGAAGATACGCCTTGATATGAGAAAAATCAATTGTTTTTTGTAGGTTAAAGAAAGCGATAATCCTGAAAATCGAATATAAAAGCTGTAATTTTTCTCGTGGATCTTCTAAATCTTCTAAATTTTCAATTTTTTTCTTATTTTCGAGAAATTTATGGATAATTTTTTCTTGAATGTGAATATATTTTTTTAAATTCTCTATTCTGTCAGGAGTTTTTTGAAATAATTGCTTTAAGTTCCTGAGCTCTAAAATAAATTCGGTAGGAAAGAACCCTTTAGATTTTAGGGTTAGCATTATCATTACAGCTTTATCTTCCACTAAGTAATCAACAATTTGTTCCAGGAATATCTCATAGACGATGGGAGCGAATTTGCTTTCATAGATCTCAAAGGTCGAAGTAATTTTCTCTAAATCTGTGACATTGTTATCTAACGCTCTATCCATGAAGTAATTTTCTATTATTTCTTTTTCAAAACCTAATTCAATGAACTCTTTCTTGAGAGTTGTGGAAATACCTTCAAAAATGTTATTATAGGTAAAATCTTTTAGGTCCATTGATTCCATAGCCCTACTTATTATGTCTCTAAAGTACTTGTCAATATGGTTGTAGAATTCTCCAATTTCTTCGAAATATAAGTCCAAAATATTAAATAATCCTTGGAAAATCATTAGGATGCCTCGTTTGCCGCATTTAACTCTTGAAAAGCCAATTTAGCTCAGTAAAAATTAAAACTTAATTTTATTAATTATCTCTTAGATATAGAAAGGCGTGTAATAAATTAATATTTTACCAATGAAACTCCTAATCTCGTTTTTCTACATGGTAAGTGGATTATATTAGATATACTGACTATACTCCGCTTATTTGGAAAATTTCTTATATCAGTAAAAATTATATTATTAAAAAATTGAATTTTTTTTAATAAAAAAGGGATTAAATAATGAGTGATAATATTTTTGGAACATCAGGTATACGTCGAGTTTTTTCTAACTATGATAATACTGATGTGATGTTAACCCCGCAAATGGCATTAGAAGTAGGTTTAGCGTTAGGTACTTATTTAAAAGGAACGGGTACTGTTGTCATAGCTAAAGACATTCGTACTTCCGCTTTGCCTATTGAATATGCGTTTATCTCGGGTTTAGTTAGCACGGGTTGTAATGTAAAAACCTTAGGAATCGTATCAACTCCCACGTTAGCAATGTCATTACGATATTTGCGTGCAGAATGTGGCGTTGTCATTACAGCCTCACATAACACGCCCGAGTATATAGGCCTAAAATTTTGGAACCCTTCTGGAATGGGATATATAGTTGAACAAGAGCAGGAGATTGAGAAGATCTACAATGAAAAAGCTTTTTTAAACATAGAATGGGACGAAATTGGAACGGTTTCGCATGTGAACGATATTAATGACATCCATATTGCTGATATCACTCAACGGATTAAGTTTGATGGGAGTAATTTACATGTCTTAGTTGATCCTGGAAATGGAGCGAGTTGTGATATTGTTCCAAAGTTACTAAGCACTTATAACGTAAAGATTATGACCATCAACGCGCAAATGGACGGCAAATTCCCCGGGCGCCATTCAGAGCCAAACAAGGAGAATTTAGTTCAGATATCAAAATTTCTTAAAACTTCTGACACAGACGACATTGGGATTGCTCTTGACGGTGATGCCGATAGAGTTGTATTTTTAGATGAAGATGGAGAGATTGTTGATCCGATAAGGCTCTTAGCGTTAATGGCTCTTGATTACTACAGGCGATATAAGGATACAATACCGAAAGATAAAATGAAAGTGACTACTCCTATTAACTCATCGAGTTTAATGGAAGATTTGCTAAATCCGTTAGGATGTGATGTAATTAGAACTGAAGTTGGAGATATTAAAGTTGCTCAAGCAATCGAGGAAAACGGTGGATTTTTAGGTGGTGAGACCTCCGGAACGTACATATGGCCGAGAGGACATCTCGGTCCAGATTCAATTGTTACCATCGCAAAAGTACTGAGAATGATTGTTGAATCGGGAAAAACACTTCGTGAATTGTTAAGTGAAATTCCTATATATCCCTATTATCGTAAAGCTTTTAAGCTTAAAGAGGATATCCCGTTTACAGAAGATATTAATCAAAAGATCATCGATGAAATTAAGGGAGTTTTGGCTTCTGAAGGAAAGCAAGTTAAAAGCATAAACAGGATGGACGGGGTTCGGTTTGATTATGACGATGGTTGGATTTTAATTAGGCGGTCTGGAACAAGTCCTTATTTAAGAATCTCCGGAGAATCAAGCGTGAGCTTGGAAGCCTCAAAATCATTAAACCAAATTGCTGAAGAAAGCATGAAAAAATTAAATCTAATATAAAGGATTCGATTTTTACTTGTTATAATTTTTCTCTACATCAAAGAGATCTCATTTTAAATGAATATTTAAAAAAATAGAACATTTTTGATGCTTTATTCTAAGATTTCAAGCTCTATTCCCTTTTCTTTCAAAATTTCTTTCTTAGCTAAAAGATCCTTACCGGCTATTTTATCGATAACATAAATGAGATTCCCTCCCTTTTCGGAGTATATTTGGCCATATGAAATGGGAACTTCTGGTGTTGGATCGTTCAAAAGTGATTCCGCTACAGGACCTTTTTTCCGCTCGCCATTTGCTATCAAAACAATAGTTTTAGCTTTATATACTAATTCAGCACCCATGCTGATGGCATAGTTAGGAGAATCTTCTTTCTTGGCAAAATGTCCATCTGTAACGGCGTTATTGATGGTGTTATCGTCCAGTTTAACGAGCATCACATCACTCCCTTCGAAAGGAATTCCAGATTCATGGAACGCCACGTGTCCCCTACCACCTACTCCAATAATATGTAAATCGATTCCCCCTGCTTTTTCGATTTTTTTGACATAAGCGTTTAATATTTCATCTCTTATCCATCCCAAGTATTCTGATGCTGTTTTTTCTTTAAAGACTATTGATTTTCCAGCGTCGGTCCCTAATTCGCCCCAATCTTCGGGGTGGGCTTCAAGTTCTTGTATGAGCTTTTTTTGGTCGATCAAGCATCCAAAGGGAACAGATGTCTCAATGAATTTCTTGTTTAGAAGCCCAAAAAATTCTTGAATCATGAAATAACTATAACTTTCTGGATGAAGGGCTCTCTGCTGTGCGTTTTCTCCTGGGAGGCCTACATATTCGTCGAGATTGAAACTACGAATCCGACTGCTGTCAAATTCGCCTGCGTTAGCCATTTTTGCCAAGTTTTTGTACATACCCGTTGGAGAATTTCCAGTTGCTAGACCAAATATGTATTCATCTTTTTCCTTTAAGACCTGAACAATATTTTCTTTAACGATTTCAGCTGCAACTTCACTAATATGGTCAAAATCTCTCGTGATTATTACTTTTATCGTCATAATGAATTCATTATTTCTTATAATTTCGATTTATTATCAAAGTAAAGGATACTACCATAAAAAATGTTATCTAATCAATAATCTGCCATAAAAATTATAGTTATACTCATTAATACTGATTATATCTCTATATATAGAACAATCTTAATATAGTTTTCATTCATTTTTCTTTTTAAAGAACTCAATATATTTTTGCCATGTGTGGGATATTTGGAATCATAACAAATCAAGATATTTCTGTTGGAAAAATTGTCTTCGAAGGAATACGAAGACTTGAATACCGAGGGTATGATTCGTGCGGAATAGTCTCTCTTACTGACTCTCAATTAATTGTCAAGAAGGATTCAGGTAAGATAGACGACATACAAAAAAGAATTGATTTATCCGACTTCCCACTTAGTTCCAAAATTGCTCTTGCTCATACACGATGGGCAACACATGGCCCACCTACGAAAGAAAATAGCCACCCCCATTTAGATTGTACCAGTAAAATTGCAGTGGTTCATAATGGGATTATTGACAATTTTATAGAGTTAAGGGAAGAGCTATCCTCAAATGGGCACGTTTTCAAATCAGATACTGATACTGAAGTTATTCCCCATCTAATTGAAGAGTTTATGAAACAAAACAACAATGATTTGAAAGGTTCTCTGCGAGAAGCATTAAAAAAAATCAAGGGTTCTTATGCTCTTGCCGCGTGTTACGCTGAAGATCCAGAATCAATCATTGTTGCTCGAAAAGAATCACCTTTAGTAATTGGAATAGAAGAAGGAAAAACGACTTATTGTGCATCTGATATTCCTGCTTTTTTACCCCTCACCCGAAGTTGTTATATTATGAACGATAATGAAATTGCCGTATTAAAATCAGGAGAAGTTGAATTTTTTGATCGAAAGACTGGTCAATTCATTGAAAAAGAGCTTCAGTTAATAGAATGGAGCATAGACGCCGCAGAAAAAGGAGGATATGATCATTTCATGCTAAAAGAAATATATGAGGATCCAATGGCTCTAATGCGTACAATGAAAATTTCTCAAAGAGAATTAAGCCTATTAGCTCACATGCTCTGGTCCGCCGATAACATTTATATCACAGCAGCGGGTACTTCATTCTACGCTTCTTTAGCTGGAAAATTCATAATAACAAAATTCTTAGGGAAATACATTCACGCAATTGAATGCTCTGAGTTCAAGAACCAATTAGAAAATTCTCTAAAAGATAATGCAATTATCATTGCTCTTTCGCAATCTGGAGAGACAATTGACACAATTGAGGCAATAAGGTGGGCTAAGAAAAAGAAAAATATTAAGATCATAACTGTTACTAATGTAGTAGGATCATCTCTTACCAGATATTCCGATAAAGTCATTGTGACTCAAGCGGGTCCTGAAATAGGAGTTGCTGCAACAAAAACGTATGTCACTCAAGTTCTTACTCTCGCATTAATTGCGTTAGAAATCGCAAAATTAAGAAGAATTGAAACACCTGAAGAGATTGAGAAATATTATAATGCATTAAAATCAACACCTCAAATTATTGAGAAATTCTTAAACGAAAATGTTGAGCTGATCAATGAAATTGTAAAAACTCTAGAGAAAAGTGTGAACTTTTTCTTCTTAGCTCGAGGTATATCAATTGCCACTGCAAAAGAAGGAGGTTTAAAATTAAAGGAAGTTGCTTGTCGTTTCATAGAGGGTTACTCCGCGGCACATGCAAAACACGGGCCAATATCATTAGTGAGAGAAGGATTTCCCATTATTTTCGTGGCTCCTCCTGACGAAACTTATCAACGCTTAATTGGAAATGTGATGGAATTCAAGTCAAGAGGAGGTAAAATTATATCTCTAGTTGCTGAAGATGATACTAAAATTGCTAATTTGAGTGATATGGTAATTAGAATCCCTCAACCAAGTGATAAATATCACAACATCTTTAGTCCGATTACCTTTACCCCTGCTCTTCAATTATTAGCTTACTATGCTTCTATAAGTTCAAATTTGGATCCAGATAAACCATTAAATCTTAGTAAAACTGTAACCGTTCACTAATTATTTTTATATATAAGATGGAAGATACTTTAGAACACTCTTTCGAACATGGTCAATTATTGTTAAAAGCCAAGAAGTTCCAACTTTTGTCTCAGTCTCAGATAAATTTTGAATTACATTGATGTAATTCTTACCCTTTTTCTGAATGCTGATATAGATGCTCTTTAGAAATTCGATTTTCAATGACTCTTCGCCTAAATATGCCTTACAACTTATAAACTCATCTTCGATTACTTGAATACTCTTGAGGAGTTCTATTTTTTGGTTTAATAGCTTTTCTGATGTTTGATTGCCCATTACTGATTTGTATAATTGGATAGATTTTTCCATCTTGTTAGCTAATGCTTTAAATCTTTTGACTCTCTCGTTAAAAATAATTTCAAGCTTTTCAATAGCGCCATCATATAAGAATTTATCCAAATCACTTCCATCATAGAATTTTGAACGTATCAACAGGTACCATTGCCTAAGAGCAATTATATTTGCAATATATTCAATACTATTTAAAACTCTTCGCTTAACGCTCCAGTATAATCCGGGATAGAAGTCTATGTCGTCCTTTTGAGATTCTTTACCAATCAAAAGCTTATGACCTTGAGGACAATCCTCCCGATAAATAACTCCTGCAGCAATTACAGTGTTAAATCCTAATTGACATGGCCCCACTATCCCCCCCTGACCCCCGAGAAATATGGGCGGTTGATTCAGCATGACCCCCTGAGCTACATTTCCAATTAATGATGCTGTTGCCTTATCTTGGTTAGGAGTGTAGTTAAAATGAATATAGGAACTACCGACCTCGCTATGGTTTGTTCTACTCGTACCTCCTGCCATTAAAATGTCACAATAGTTAATGATACTTCCTAATGTGACAAAAGGAAAAAGAATCGTTTGTTTTAGCCCTACCGTATGAGCTCCATTTGCTTCTTCCTCTAAGAGACATCCTTCACGGACTTCAGCACCATCACCCATGTTGGCAGAGTCAAGGAAAGTTGATTCTTCAAAATAACCCCCTTTTAAATCTACTTTCTTCCCTAATTGGCAATTTTTAATTGTAACTGGAGATCTACTACCCAACTCAACTCCCGACATGATAAGCGTCTTCTTACCGAAAATTTTACATCCCGAATGTATCGTAACGTCTTCAGGTGATATCCGGTTGATATCTACATCTTCGCCAATCTCTACAGTTGAAGGAACTGGGATATTAACACCCTTTTCAATTAAAGTAGCAACTAGTGAATTATCATGATTTACCATGTAATTGCATCTCTCTTGTAGTTCATTTTTCTGTGTATACTTTAATCAATACAATTTCTTACTACTATTTATGTTATAATTAGAAGTCTTATATCATTATTAGATTTTAGTAGAAAAAAAAAGAAAAAAAATAGCATTAGTTATAGTATCTAAACACTGCTCATGGTAAAAAGTGATTGTTTCTTGCTCAATTCTGCTACCATGAAATTTGCAATTTTATCCTGATTTTCAACACCAATTCTCTCTAATCGATTTTTAAAGCTGTTTTTAAAGGTTTTTAATAATGTCTCATAGTCTGGAGTATCTGCTGAACCAACCTCGTCCTTTAAAGAAAACCGGATTAATCCACGAGCAGCAATTGGAGGAATATTTATTTTTTCAGAAAGGAGGGAACTTAATAA
>JAEORV010000068.1 GCA_016840695.1 Promethearchaeota archaeon | reverse complement strand
ACATGTGTGTATCTAAATTATAATGCTATTTTATTTGATCTTTTTTATATCTTTTAAAACCCAATAAGTATTATAATCATTATCCATTAACTAACATCAGAAACATTACACAGTAGAGAACATTATGGTATACATTCCCGGATTTTTAGTCAATAAAGTGTACGAGCGGGGAAGCCTCCAAAATACTGAGGATGGCTTTCGATTCAGTTTTATGAACACCATGACGCCGCTGAAAATAAGCGGGATGAGGGACGTCATAATCACTATAGATGCTGAAACCCTCATTCCACAGGAGGATGTCAAGCTCGTGCTGGGCGATCAAACGTTCGAGATTTCAAGCGAGCCTCTCACGGAATTGGTTGAATTTGCGAAAAATTCCAAGTTGGATATTCACGTGAAAGGAGAAGCACTTTCCGAGGGAAAGCATGTTATAAAAATCAGTTTCATCACGAACGAATACGGTGGAGTTTCACTCAAGGTCAGGGATTTCATAGGCGAGCACGAAAAAGCGTCGATCTGGAATAAACTCAAGCGTAAGATATCGAAAAAAGGGGGAATACCTAAACGAAGACCCATCATTATTGAGGGAATGTTAGGAGGCATTCCATTAGATCCCGATTTTTCTCGAATAGAGGCCGTGCTCAGGCGGGAAGTCCCGGATCGCGTTCCATTATTCGAGGCAGAAATAGAAATTCCCATCAAAGAATGGTTTTTGGGGCGCGAAATCACGACTGCGGAGGACGAGGTCGAGTTCTACATCCGGGCGGGTTACGATTTCGTACCCGTTGTACCCCCATTTTTCACTCCAAGACTCATGCGAACAGCAGAAGGCGACGAAAGAACTTGGATAACGGAAAGCGAGGGCATCATCAAGACTATGGAGGACATCGAGAACTTTCCGTGGCCTGATCCCGATCAAGTGGATTTTTCGTCTTTTCACGATATTGCAGAACTTCTTCCGCCAAAAATGAAGATTCTCGGGCTCCTCTCTCCCGCGGCAGTGTTCGGGAACACGTCTCAAGCCATGGGGTTGGAGAATTTTGCATACGCGTTAATGGACAACATTGAAGTCGTTGAAGCTCTTTTCGAAAAGATCGGATCTTCATATCTCAAGATCGCTAAAAAACTCGTTACCATGCCAAAGCTAGGTGCAGTCCTCATGTCAGACGACCTAGCTCACGTGGGAGGTACGTTTGTCAATCCCAAAGTGTATAGAAAATACGTATTTCCGTGGTACGCAAAAATAGGTAACGTTCTTGGAGCAGCGGGCATCCCATTTATATTTCATTCTGATGGTAATTTCATGTCTGTCTTTAACGATTTATACGATTGTGGTGTTAAAGCTATTCACCCGATTGAGCCCCAAGCAATGGACATTGTGAGCGTGAAAAAGGAGTATGGAAGCAAGTTCGCTATTTTTGGGAACATCGACCTCGATTACACTTTAACGAGAGGCACTACTGACGAGGTAGTTACGAAAGTGAAACATAGAATAAAAGAGCTAGCTCCTGGTGGAGGCTGGGGATTGGCGGCTTCTAATTCGGTGCCTGATTACGTGAAACCCGAGAATTTCAAGGCAATGATCGAGGCAACCAAAAAATACGGAAAATACCCCATTAACATTAAATGAAGGAGATTTACACATGGAACAATTAAAAAAATTGGTAATAGAAGGAGAGTACGAGAATGCCGCAGCAAGAGTAAAAGAGCTCTTGGATAAGAACCTAAAACCAGAAGAGATTCTAAAAACTGCTTTAATTCCAAGTATGGATAAGGTGGGAGAATTATACGAACAAGGGGAATATTTCATACCAGAATTACTGTGGTCAGCGAGAGCAATGCAAGAAAGCATAGAGGTGTTAAAACCGTTATTGGTGGAAAGCGGAGTCGAACCTGCAGGTACCATCGTAATGGGAACGGTAAGAGGCGACAGACACGATATTGGAAAGAATCTAGTGGGAATCATCTTCGAAGGCGCGGGATTTCAAGTCATAGATCTGGGCGTTGATATTCCTCCGGATAAATTCGTGGAAGCCATAAAAGATAATAATGCAATAGCAGTAGGTCTAAGTGCACTTCTTACCAATACCATGCTCGAGATGGATAACGTGGTAAAAGCAATAGAAGTGGCAGGATTGCGAGATAAAGTAAAAATCATAATCGGCGGGGCTCCCGTTACTGAAGCTTATGCTGAGGAGATCGGAGCAGATTATTATGGAGATGATCCCAGATCTGCAAAAAACTTTTTATTAAAGGTCCTTTAGTTTAAATGGGCTTAAAATCCCACAAAATAAGGTCGTGAAATCTTCTTTCGTGCTATCGATACGAAAATGTAAAATTTGATTTGTTAAATTTAAAGGATTTATGACTTAATACTATTGATACTATAGTGAAGCAGGAAGTATTTTTTAATCCTACAATTATAGTAAGGGGTTTTTCTTAAACAATGACGCAAGTATTAAAGTTTGACCAAGTTAAAGTTACCAAGTTGGAAGATGATTTCAGGAAAATAAATCTCGATTCTCAAACGAGAAACATGATCAAGAATGCGGGAAAGTTATTAGCCCAATATGTTCCGTTATCTGAAATGGCAATAATGGGAAACGGATGGTATTCGTTGCAAGAATGGCAAGTTCAAAATCAAACAACCATTTTCGATGCAGTACTGAAAGATCCAAAGCAGTTCGGGCGCATAATGAAGGAACTCATGGATATCGGTAAAAGGAGAATGAAGAAATTATTAGAGAATCCAGAGGAACAAGATGTGTTGCTCGAAGAAGCGTTCGGAAAAGTCTTAGAATTCTGGAGCAAAAACTATACAAAAATAGATCCAACAAACAAATAGAAAGAAACCTGCAAGAGAAAGGGCAGGAGATTTCTGATATAACAATTTTCTTTTTTTTAATTAATCATATTGAGAAGATAATTACAAGGCTGGTTGCCTAGTTTTTACTTTTTCTGGTTTATAATGTCCTCGCTCGTGATTTCGGGGTGGTGATATCTCGTTCTACCTGCGGTGTTTTTCCCAAATTGAATGGAACATTCGGGGCAAAAATTAATGCACGCTAAACATTGTTGACATTCGTGTTGCCATTGTGGTTTCCCATCCACGAGTTCTATGTTATCCACGGGACAAATTTCCTCGCAGATGCCGCAAGAAGTGCAATTTTCGTCAGTGAAAAAAGAAGCATCTCCCTTATTAACATTTTTATGAAAATTGCGATTTCCCCTTTCATACTTATATTTTTTTCCTTCAATGAGTTCAATATTGAGATTTGAGTCAGTTCCTTCTATACTTCTTAAAATTTCTTCAATTTTAGGTCCTACCTTTTCAAATATGAGTTTCATTTCTTCCTCTGAGGTTTCATGAGAATCTAAAGTAAAATTATCAGGCATTAAGACAAAGAAACCTGCGTTGAGAGTTTTCGATTTAGTCCTTAAAATTCTCTCAAGTTGAATGAGCGGTACTCCATCTACATCTCCTGCTTTTGTAACAATCGCAAAAATGTAATTGGTCTCGTCGAGTTTGAGTTTATTCACGAAGTCGTACACGATCTTTGGTAACCCGTAGTAATATAGGGGATAAACAAAGCCAACTTTCTCACTGGAAGTTAAGGGAGAATCTTCTCTAATAGCTTTCGCAATAGGGATTAACTCACAATTCTCGAGTTTTTCATTGAGATGTCTTGCAATAGTTAGAGAATTTCCTGTTCCAGAAAAATAAAATATGGTAGTTTTCATGAAGAGTATAAGTTTTTTTAGTTAAAAAATACAATTACTTCAGTTCAGATTTTCTCACTTATTAAGGTTAGGTGATACGCATTTTTATATCCGTGTTGTGTTATAAATAATAAAAACTAATTTCAAAAAGAAGCCCTTTGGTTGATTGGAATGGATCCGCTTGACATCTACATTTACGTGATAACTATCATTACAATGGCAATTGCGTTTGTTGCGGGAGGTGTAATAATAAAGATTTATTTTAAACACAAGCATCCAACGCTGCTTTACTACGGGGTGGCTTTCATGTGCGTCACCTCTCCTTGGGACGCCTACATCGTTAATTATACGGCATATCTAATTTCAGGGTCAGAGATTTCGATCCAAGCGTTTTATTTGATCGGGTATAGCACGGTTCTATTAGCGGCAGCAGCGTGGGTGATTGGAACGTTTAGATTAATATATACCCACTTGTTAAAAATAATGAAAATCCTAATGGCTTGTTTATTGACATTATATTACATGCTTTTCATAATTCTCGTGTTTACAAACATGGATTTAGTAGGGACTACAGTTGGATTCTGGAAAATTCAATATGGAATATTCACGCAGGTATTTATTACTTTAGCATTGCTAATATTCACTGTTACGATCCTTCTTTTCGTGTGGAACGCAAGGGAATCAGAAGATCCTGAAGCACGATTAAAAGCTAAGATTTTCCTCTTAATGGGCGTTAGTTTTGCCATTGCTTCGGGAATTGAAATCGTACCATTCTTCAGTCCTGCTTTAGTTATAGTAAGTAGAACACTGTTAAGTCTTGCTGCTATTTTTTTATACATGGCAGTAGTAATGCCCACATGGGTAAAAAGATTGTTCATAAAAACTAATTAATTCAGAAAAAATCTGATAATTTTTTTTGCTTGTCGTGTTCTCGTGTTGGTAAGCCCCATCTCTTTTTAAGGATATTAACAGTCTCTGGAGAGTACCCAGTAAAGTGATTGTTCACGATGATAAAGATGTCTAGATCTATCGAGGTTTTTTCCAACGAGTGTAATTCTCGCTCCAAGTCAGCAATGATATTCTCTTGAGTTCTTTGAACTCGATGAAATTTGTTTAATTGTCTATCACCAAGTAGTCTAATATAATAAGAATTTTGAGCAGGATGAAAATATGGAATTACTCCTTCTAAATATGAGGTACCTAATACAGTGCGAGTTCCATCTATTACTCGAGAGAGAATGGCCTTTTCAAACCAGGAATTGTCTCGTAACTCAAATACAAGCATATGTTCAGGAGGAGATTCGTTTATTATGCTGAGCAAATGAGAAAGATGCTTTTTTGAATATTTAAACCAAGGGGGAAATTGTAATAAGATGGCGCATATCTTTTCCTTTAAAGGTTCCATGCGATAAAAAAATTGATTCAACTTGGATTCGAGATCTATCCCCTTCGCATCGTGTGTAATGTCTTGCCAGATTTTCACGGCGTATTCGAAGGATGGGGGAACAATCTCGTTCCATCGTTCGACGGTTTCCTTGTTGGGCAAATTGTAGAATGTGGAGTTTATTTCAATAAAGTCAAAAAATTTCGCGTAAAAGCTAAGATGGTCTGAATTTTTCATTTTTTTTGGATAAAACGGACCTATCCAATCGTTATATTCCCATCCTGCACATCCCACGTGAATTTTATTCGTTTAAATTCACCATTAATGACTTTACACTATTCGTGTGGAATAACTAATACAAGGGTCATGATAAGCACGAGTCCGATTACAAAAATTACCGCTTGTGTAATTGATTTCTTCAAGTCTTTTTGTTTCATTATTTCGGGCATGAGCTCAGTAGTGGCAATGTAGAGAAAACCGCCACCAGAAAACGCGAGAAAAAAGAAGTTGAATAATTCTATGGCATCTGATAGTAAAAACGCAAATAATCCTCCAAGCATAGCAATCATGGCGCTTAAAAAGTTAAACAATAGAGCCTTTTTCTTAGTAAATCCACCATATATAAGAATTCCAAAATCTCCAATTTCTTGCGGTAATTCATGAAATAACACGGCAAGCGTGATCACCACGCCAGTTCTAATTCCACTAAGGAATGCTACCATTATAATAACTCCATCCAGGAAATTATGGAGACTATCGCCAAATAAGTTGAGTAATGCAAAATTCTTGATTTTCCCGTTTTGCTCCAACGCTTCAAGATTGCCATCGGTGATATTGCTATAACACATTAATTGATCTTCTTTTTCGTGAGCGTGTCCATGAAACCAATAAATAAATCGCTCGATTATAAAGAAAGTGACGAACCCAATAATAATTAGAATAAAAAGCGCGTTTTCAACTATACCTGCACCCTCAGCATTCAGCTCTTCGAGATGATGGAGTGCTTCAGGAATTAAATCAAATAAAGCCGACGCTAAGATAGTCCCCGTAGCAAACGCTAATAGAATGAATAGTATTTTATCCAGAGTTTTTTCCTTTAAAGAAATCATAAACAAGCCAACTAAGCTAGAAGTTCCAATGAGGAATATCGTAATAAATCCTATTAACGCATTCACTTTTATGACGACACCTTAAATATCATTTTCTCATGTAAATAATAATAAAATAAAGTAAGATGAGAATCGATATAAATGTAATCAATAGAGCATGCTACGACCTTATTTTCAAGAGAAAACAATTAATAATGAACCTATCCTAGACAATAATGGTGAGGTTATAACGAGTAAAATATCAAAAGAAATATTAGACAAGGTTCCAAAAGAGTGTGAAGAATGTAATGGCACTCGAATCGAATATTGGGATGATATAGGCGATGATCACGTGTTTCGGTGCATCGATTGCGGGATGTATTATCCCATTCCAACGAAAGCTGAAAGGATTGTTGAATATCCCCAACATTAAATGGAAATTTGAATGCGAAAAATTATCTTGATGAAAAAACAATGAATGACTCAGATTTAGAACAATCATTAGGAAAAGAAGTGACGTTACATGGCACGGCGAGGGACGCAAAAGGTGGCGCAGTGCTATTAACTGATGATAATGTCCCAATTTACATCAAAGGACTCAGTACGTGGACTTCAGGAATAGAAGGTTCGCGTGTATCGGCCAGTGGAGTGCTCAAGAAGGAAAAGTATATCCCTGATCCAACAATAGGAGAAGATGGCGGTATAAGTCAAGGAGCTGTTGGGATGCAATATGTTTTAACAAATGTCAAGGATGAGTGAGATTCTTAAGACTCTTTTCTAAATACTGTTTTTCTACATGAAGTAAATCAAGCAAATCCTAATGTTCATTAAACATAGCTCATGACTATTTATTATATCGTTACTTAATGAAATAGAGAGAGTAATAATGCCAGTAAAAGGGATTGACGAAGAAAAATGTTCAGGTTGCGGGCAATGCTTGAATGAATGTCCCACTTTAAACTTTAGAATGGACGAGGGTAAAAAAAAAGCAGTTTTTTCACCTCTAGCTTGCATGGGATGTGGTCATTGTATCGCTATTTGCCCAGAAGATGCAATTATTTATAAGAGCATGAAAGACGAAGCTTTATCTTTTGGAGGCGTTCTAGATCCTAGCACGCTCATCCCAGCTGAAACGATGTACCGTTTCATGCGCGCTAAAAGGTCTGTTCGACAATATAAAAAGAAGAAGATTCCAAAAGAAGAGCTGGAAAAAATCATAGATATAATGAGATATGCCCCAACAGGG
>JAEORV010000067.1 GCA_016840695.1 Promethearchaeota archaeon | reverse complement strand
TTATAATTTTTAATATAAAGGTTCTATAGACCAATTTTTACATAGATAGATAAAATAAATGAAAAAAAAAAATAAAAAGGATTAATTCGCAATTGCTTTCTCTTGGAATGGAGCACCACAATACGCACAAAACAAGGCGGACCCTTCCCGAATAGGCGTACCACAATGTGGGCAGAATTTTGACTTTTCTTCCTCAGGGGCGCTCGCTGGAACGACCTCGATTGTACCGGTCGTTGTTGAAAATACACCTCTTAGATCTCCTCGCATTTTCAAGTCGAGAGTAATTGCCTGAACATCTTTTTTAGTTATACCAAGGCTCTTACTAATCGATTCTACTGTCGCCGCAGGATTGGATTCGTATTCGAATTTAACAGCTCTTCTTAAATTACTTCTATTGGCGATTGCTCGAATTTGACTATATATTATTGATAAACCTCCAACGATTAAAAAGATGCTAATATACCACACATAAAAGAATGTAATCCCCCAAAAAAGAAATAACCCCGCAATTATTAAAGCGCACACATGGGCGCCTTCAGAATACTGATTTTTTGTATACTTCATATTTTAATATTGTAAAGTTCTTAATATAAAATATTTGGAGTCCAATTTTCGCGAACTTTGGCTTTAAAACGCTATAGGGGTCCAATTTTTAATATTTTTGTTTGTAAAATTATATTGATTCTTTTAATTGATCGAGTCCTTGTTGAATTTTATCTATTTCTTCAAGGGTTACTTTCCCATCCATTACATTCTTCATCAAGCTAACGAAATTTTTAACGAGGGGATGCTCTAGTACCATACATTTTTGCGTTAATGTGTTCACATCAAGGATGAGTGCTGAATCGAGTTTCTCTCCCATGCCCAACACGTCTTTCAGCACTAATTCGTTATCATCCGTGTAAGATAGCACTAAAATCTCCTCAGCAACTTGACTTTCGTCGTTTTTTTTAATTATTTTAAATTCACACATGTTAACCACTCTCGCATTTTGAAACCTTGATCATTTATGAATAAGGTAATTTCAACTCAAAAATTTAAAAATTTAAATTCGATATTTAATAATCTAAAGTATAACAACAATTTTAAATAAAACTATACAGAGAAAATTGATGAAATATGGCAAGACCGTATCAAAAGGCGAACATCCCCGGCCCAGAAATGGGCACGTCAGTTACTGATCCTCAAGTAATGGCAAATCTCTTGAAGATCCCTAAGAAAAAGGTGTTTGTTATAGGACCAGAAGCTTTGACATGGGAAGTTGGCGGAAAAAAAATCGTCGATTTATACGTCGAGATTGCTAACAAGATTGATTGCGATGTGGTTTCAACGGGACATGCTTATGGATATTTAAAAGACAAGATTGACTTAAAGAGATTACATGACATGTCTTTAATAAACATAATCACCCGGTTAGGCGATGAGAACTGGACAGGCTTTGATGGGCAAGGGCAATATAACATGGCTATTTTTGGAGGCCATATTGTGTTTTATATTAGTCAAGGGTTAAGTAAATTGAAAAACTTTACGAATTGGCTAAAAACCATTGATTTGGATAAATATTCCCATCCCAACGCAAGATTTAGCTTACCAAATCTAAGCGACGAAGACTGGAAAGAATTTTTAGAAGCATTAATAGCAAAATTATAAATTTGTTTTATTAAAATTAAAAATCGAATAAAAAAATGGAGAGTATATGATATGAGTTTTTCAGATATGCCTGTAGACGTTGGGCCAGTCTACGAGGGCGAACGTATTAGAGGGAATCAGATGTATGTCGAACTCGGCGGACCAAAAATAGACAAGAAATTTGAACTTGTTAGGGTCAATCCAAAAGTGGAAGATGGAAAAGTAACAATTCACGGTCCAGATCTTAAAGACATGGAACAAGGATCGAGACATCCTATCGGTATTTTTGTTGAGGTTGCGGGAAAAGAATTGGAAGAAGATTTAGAAGCCGTTTTTGAGAGAAGGATTCACGAGTTTTGTAACTTCGTCAACGGAATAATGCATCTTAACCAGAGATATACGAACTGGATGAGAGTTAGCATTCAAGCATTCGAAAAAGGGTTAAATTCCCTACAGCAGTTGGGTACTATTTTAATTCGTCTTTTCAAGGCTGAATTGCCCATCATTGAGAAAGCGCAAGTTACTTTCTATACTGACGCAAAAGAAATCGAGGAACCTCATGCCATGGCAATGAATGTTTATAACGCAAGAGACGAGAGAGCGCGAGGTTTACACGACGAAGACGTAGACATGTACTATGGTTGCGTACTATGTCAATCTTTCGCACCGACTCACGCGTGCTGTATCACACCAGACCGTACGTCCCTCTGTGGAAGTATTAACTGGTTTGACGCTCGAGCTGCTGCTAAAGTAGATCCAAAAGGACCTCTCTTCGAAGTTCCTCCTGGGGAATGTTTAAATGAAGAAGCAGGAGAATTTGCGGGTGTTAATGAGATGATAAAGAAGCGCTCACTCGGAGAGATTGAAAGAATTTACCTATATTCCGGAATGGAATTTCCTCACACAAGTTGTGGATGTTTCGAGGCAATAGATTTCTACATCCCCGAGATTAACGGACACGGGATTATTGATCGAAATCACGAAGGAACAGCAATTAATGGATTACCTTTCAGTGCAATGGCAAATCAGACGGGCGGCGGCAAACAGATGGCCGGATTCAATGGCATCAGCATTCAATACATCGGATCGCCAAAATATCAGCAATATGACGGAGGAATTGAGACAATCGTCTGGATGGGCAAAGGTCTTAAAGATCGCGTGGCTGACTTGATTCCTGCTGACCTTGTAGATAAAATTGCAACCGAAGAAGACGTTCAGGACATCAATGGACTTCAAGCTTGGCTCGAAGAGAATAAGCATCCAATTATCGAGACTGATGGATATAAAGCGGCTATTGGTGGTGAAGAGGAGGAAGAGGAAGAATATGAAGGCGAAGGCGCAATGGTTCCAATGGGCACGCAATCTTTCATGATTCCTGGTGCTGGTGGAGCTGGTGGCTTCAAGGTCATCCTCAAGAACTGCAAGATTCACGCCGAGAGCGTCATCATCAAGAAGTTAGATACAAAACCTAGGCGCAAGAAATAATACCATTTATTTATATTTTTTTTACTTTTTTTGTTTTCAAATTCTTCGCAAATTTTTTTATACATGATCCTTTTACTTACCAGATAATTAAGAAATGATAGATGAAACATGAGTATTATGTATAAAATAAAAGAATGGTTTTCTGCCAAGTTATTACTGGGAATAATCGTCATTTGGATCTTCTTAGCCATTATCTTTGGTTTTACCGATTTGTACATCTCCATTGCCGTTGTTGATCAAGCGTCAGTGTTAGGAATTTTTGGTAGGGATTTTGGAGAAGCTCCTGGATGGGGAGTGATTGGAATAGGAATTTCGATACTTATAGGAAGCGCGATTAAAGATGTGAAAAAGCAGAAAATTGGAGGGATCATCACGATTATATTATCTCTTGTTTTTTTACTGTATTACCTGTTGGATGGAGCGTACCAAGATTTCATAAACTTCTCCAGCATGACGATTTGTGTCATCGTCTTTTCATTGGTGACGTTTAGTAAGGATTGGAGAAATTATAGAATTGTTGCGTTTATTGTCGTTGTGCTTGCTGTTGTAAACGTGCTCTTGTTTGTACAAATAACAAAAATCGTGTGGGGAAGAGTAAGGTTTGTAAACCTCCTTCCAAATTATGCGAATTTTTCACCTTGGTTTATTCCACAGGGAATAACGGGAAATAAATCTTTTCCATCAGGACACGCCGCAATGGGCTTCATGCTTCTACCTTTACTTATTCTAGTAAAAGATCGAGATATTAAAGATCCAAAAAGAATCGGGATGACGCTCGTGATAATTGGCTGGGGAATATTTGTTGGATTGTCTCGAATACTTATTGGAGCACATTACGCATCAGACGTGCTATTTTCATCAGCAATGGCATCGGTTGTTACGATCCTGCTATATGAATTGCTCAAATCGAAACTGTAATAGTGAATTTTTTCCTATTTTTTTCATTTCAGAACGCTCGAGGCGTTCCCTTCTTTATATACTAGTCTGCGATCTTAATTGTATTACATGGAAAGTGATTTGATTTATGACAAGCATTAATCTTTCCGAGAGCAACGCGACTGGCTCTCTGAAACCAGGAATTGGTCCCTCTACTTCAACGTGTTTTATACACGCCAGCGACATTCATCTTGGAAGCCATCAATATCGCAATGATAATCGTGCCGATGATTTTATTAATGCATTACAAGAAATTTTAAATCTTGCAATCCAACACAATGCAGACTTCATTCTCTTAGGAGGAGACGTGTTTACTTCCTTGGAAATGTTGCCCGGCAAGCTCACAAGCATCATTGATTTGTTGATGTGCTTTCAAAACAACACGAACTCAACCATTCCAATAATAGCAATAGAAGGCAATCACGACATTCGCAAGTTTTCAAGGGGAGTGAGGTTTGCACAGCACGGTCAATCTTGGTTAAAGCTGCTGGCGCGCCTGGGACTCATCGTACTTCTCGATGGAAATCTTGATTTGCCACCCGATCAGGTTTTTCAACCCTACGACTTCACTGGAAGAAAAGGAGGGAAAATTCAAGTGAAAAACGTGATGATATACGGGACTCGATACTTGGGGGAAAAGCCAGTTGAGCATTTGTCAAGGATAAGGAAAGCAATTGACCGAGACGATGGCCTTTTCCACATTTTATTACAACATTTTGGTATCCAAGGCCAAATGGAGGGCGTTCCAGGAATCAATTTAGAATTAATCCAGCACTTAAAACACAGAGTACACTATTTAGCGCTAGGTCATTTCCACAAGCAGTTCATCCTCGATGACTGGATTTATAATCCCGGGTCTTCAGAAGCAGTCTCTTCAATTGATAACTCGTTTGGAAGGGGAATCTTTCTCGTTAATGTTAATTATGCTACAAAATTTAAAAAGACTGTAAAAACTATTCGATTAAATAATCGGAAGTATCAATGGAGAACTGTACATTTTCCAAAACAAGTAAATCATAAAGATGATTTATTTAAACATGTATTTCAAGAATTAAAGGCGCAGTTAAACACTTTAAATCAAGAATTACCACCATCGGATAATGAAATGCCCATGTTGTACTTGAGACTAAAAGGAAAAGAACCAGCCAAGTCTCTAAAAATCAAGGAAAAGGAATTGCGCGAATTTATATGTCAAAAATTTCCTGTGGTTGACGCAAGAATTTACCAAAAGTTTGACGATTCGATTACAACCATGGACAAATACATTAAATAACCTGCTTGTTTATGCTTGATAATAATTTCTTTAAGATTTTTATTGATGCGTGCCTAATTCATATTTATGTCTATTAAAACATTTACAAAAAAAAATAAACTTTTTACGGGCGTTACAGTGAGTTTTTTAATATGGATTCTCATTTTAACAATATTGGCTATTTTTGGGAGTCGAACAGTGATCTTCTGGGACGCTCTTGCTCAAAGTGATGTCTCTTCCGATTATCAGTCTGTTATTCCTATTTCAAGGTATCTTATAGAGCCATTTGCAGGTATCGGTTTTAACATAGGAATGGGCTTTACATGGATCATTCTCTTTTTACTTTCATATGTGGTGTTGAGAATTGTGTATTTATACGCCCGGAAAAAAGAGAGAATTAAATCAGAAAAATATCTCTTGATAAAATACATAATAGGGGATTTTCTTATTTTTGCCTTTCAAGTCTGCGCGCCCATGTTTTTACTTATAGGAATCGTAATGCTTTTTGGATTTCTATTTGTGGGATTCTATTTTGTCAACCTTTATTGGGATGTGATGATTCACGTCGAAATGACAATATGCTTCATTCTTCTATTCATCAAGGCGGTTTATCTCATGATTACGTTGTATCATCCCAATCTTAGATTTAAGTACTCAACTAAGAAGAGACACGAGCCACGTGAGAGATTGACTAAGAGACAGATTAATTATAAGTTTTCGAAGCGCGAATTCGTGTATTTCATGACGATGTTAATGTTAGCCTTTAATACCAATTTTCTTGTTATTTCAATTCCTTTTCCAACGCAAATTATACAGAAGAGTTTAGCCAGTGACGAAGTTTTAATCGATTTACATGTGCATACTACTTATTCTGATGGATGGTTAACGCCCGAGCAAAGAGTTCTCTGGTACATCGAACAGGGAATTTCAATTGCTGCTTTTTCCGATCACGATAACAGGCGCGGAGCAATTGCAGCTCAAGCGTTCGTAGCACAAATGGGTTTGGATTTCACGGTTTTAATGGCCGAAGAATGGACCGACCACGCTAACGACATTCACATGAACATTTACGGTTTAGATGAAACAATAGTACCGTTAGAATCAGCAACCGTTGGAGGACCTAAACCAATGAACGCTCAAGAAACGATAGCATATGTCAAAAGTAATGGCGGCTATATTACAGTTAATCATTACAATTATGACGTAAATGGAGGTGGTGGATACGGAGTCCCCTATACTCTTGAACAGCTGAGGGATTGGGGTGTCGATGGCTTTGAAATCATTAACGAGGACAGTTATAAGGGTAAATACCTGCATATAAGGCAATTTTGTCTTGATAATAATTTAACGTGCATGAGCGGCTCTGATATTCATACCAATGAACCTCTACCCTCGTTTATTCGATTAACATTACCCGATCCTAATAATAAGACAATTGATTCCATCTTTAGCGCTCTCAGTGCAAATACTCACTCCGCTGTAGCAATAATGCTTGATTCGGAACTAATTAACTTTCCAGGATATCTTGACGATATTGGTTTTAAAGAAATAGGGAACATCATGAATTATTTTTTAAACCTTGACTCTTATCAAGTACTATCTTGGATATTATGGTCCGGTGGATTTTTTGCCATTTTCGTTTTGATTTACAGGGAAATTAAAAAGGCAAACCTAAAACTACTTAGAGAAAAAATATTGTAAGAAAATAGTTCTTTTCTTCCTTTTTTTTATTATCTTTCAAGAATTTAAAAATTTAGATGTAGTAACCGGTACTGTCTTCGTACTTGTTATCCTTATCGTCATCGTCGTCGCTATCTGGGCTAAAAAATTTCTTGGCTAGTTTTCTAAGGATTTCTTGGGGATCACCATTCAAATCGAGATCTTTGAAGTCTCTCGGGTCAATATTGATTATGCCTCCATTCTTTCCGAAGGGCATGAAATTGCTTCGAAGATCTCTTTCTCGTTTTTCTTCTTGTTTTGCCTTCATGCTCAATTCTTTCTTCATGAGGTCTCTTAACTCGTTTGCAACGATTCTATCCAACTCTGAATTGTCTGCGCCCATTAATTCATCCATATCATACATTTTAGAAATTTTCTTAATTGCTTTATCCTTTTTAATCTCTGAGATTTGATTTATAGAGTCAAGCCCTAACAAATGTACTATATTTA
>JAEORV010000066.1 GCA_016840695.1 Promethearchaeota archaeon | reverse complement strand
AGAAGCTATACGAAAACTAAAATGAGTGACATGCTTCGCGATATTGAATGGGAAATCATTTTTTTCTTCATTTCGCTTTATGTAGTTATTGGATGTCTGTTAGAAGCTGGTTTTCAAGAGATCTTTGAGATGATTCAATTTAGCTCAATAAATCCATTTATATTACCTTTGTTAATCCTCATAATCGTTAGTTTAATATCAGGATTCGTTGCAAACACGCCAACTGCTCTTGTATTCATTCCAATAATAAATACCTTAACAACAACCTGGGGATTTGCGTCCATCCCGCTTTATTTTGCATTTCTAATAGGAATTAATTTGGGAGGTAATCTTATCCCACAGGGGGCTGCCTGCGATATTATGACCTTAAAAATCGCTCAAGATTCAGGAGTCGAGAATTTTAGTTATAAAAGGCTCTTAAAAAATGGAGGTGCGTTTGCTTTATTTCACATTGCTGTATCTGTAGGATATTTATTGATATTAACGCTCATTTTTGGATGATTTTGCGTGTTTTTCATCCCAATTTTTTTGCTTGACTTTAGGATCATCTCTCATTTTACATTTGTGATGAATTTCATCTTGAAGAGCCCATTGTTTTTCTAATTCATCGTCAAGATCTTCCTTATTTTCGTTTTCCTTTTCTTCACTCATAAATATCAATAAGTAATTTAACTTTATTGAAAACTCTTCCATTTCTCTTCCAAATTGGGATCTTGGAGCGTTTCCATTAAATAACGCGAAAATTCTTCTCCTGTTACTCCATCAGATCTTCCCGTCAATTTTAATTTCTTTTCATAAGTTGTACAAATGTCGAGCGCTTTATCTAAGCGTTTTGATAAACCTTGAAAACCTACATGATTAAGCAAAAGAGAAGCGGCTTTTATCATGCTTGAGGGATCTGCATATTCAGCTCTGCCTTCTTCAACCATTCGTGGGGCAGATCCGTGAATTGCCTCGAACATAGCATAGCGTTTTCCAATATTGGCACTTCCCGCCGTGCCAACGCCTCCTTGAATTTGAGCAGCTTCATCAGTAATGATGTCACCGTAAAGGTTAGGGGCAACCAACACCTTAAATTGGCTTTGACGTACGGGATCGATAAGTTTTGCGGTCATTATATCTATATACCAATCGTCCCATTCTACACCAGGGTAATCTTTGGCAACTTTTTCAGCAATAGCGAGAAATTTTCCGTCTGTTGTTTTTACCACATTGGCTTTTGTAACCACGGTGACCTTGTTTATACCATTATTTTTTGCGTATTCGAAGGCTAATCTGATTATTCGTTCTGCTCCTTGTGAGGTTGTTACTTTAAAATCAATAGAGAGGTCGTCCGTAACGTTTATCCCTTTAGATCCTAAAACATACGCTCCTTCTGTATTCTCCCTAAAAAATATCCAATCTATACCTTGCTCTGGAATCTTTACTGGACGGACGTTTGCAAATAGATCTAACTCGCGACGCATTGATACGTTAGCACTCTCGATATTAGGCCACTTGTCTCCCTTTCTTGGAGTCGTTGTGGGAGCTTTCAATATAACATGACATTGCTTAATTTCTTCGAGAACCTCGCTGGGGATTGCTTTCATTACCCTTGCACGATTTTCGATAGTCAATCCTTCAATTTCTTTTAGTACAACTTTACCGTCTTTTATATGTTCTTGTAAGAGGAATTCGAAAATAGTTCTTGCATGCTTGGATATTTCTGGACCTATACCATCTCCTCCAATAATACCTATGATGAGGGGTTTTAAATTTGCATAGTCGACCCAATCGTCTTCCTCCTTAAGTTTTCTGACTCGATCTAACTGTTCAACCAAAATTTCTTCGAAATGTTTCTTGGCTTTATCAATCTCGTCGTCCATTCTTTTTTAACACCATTATTTCTATTCAGTTGCTTCTCTATTTCTCGTAAGGTTAGGTATTCTAATATGCCACCTATTAAGAATTCAATTAATTTCATTCCAGATAAAAATCCATATTTTTACGAAATTATTTGAGAAAAGCATCTTTTTATTTGATATTAATATAGAAGACACATAAAAAAGAAGAAAGACAACAGGGACATCAATGAATAAGAATATGACTGCCGAAAAATCCTTGGATGATTATCGGGCTTGGCCAATGTTCATAATTTCTTTCTTAAGGCTATTTTGTGCGGGGATTTTTGATAGAGCTCTACAGAATTATGTTTATTTTCATGTTGGTATCAGCGAAAGCATTTTAGGATTTATATCTTCGGCGGGAGCTATTGCATACATTTTTGCTCCAATCTTTGGTCAAATAATTACATCAAAACTAGGAGTGCGAAAAGCTTTTGTATTATCCTGTTGTGCATCTCCAATATTATCCGGTTTACAATTGCTTTATTTTGAACCATGGTTTTTAATTACATGTTATATTTTCATTGGTTTATCCTTGGGGATATTCTGGCCGAATTGCTTTAATTTATTAAACACATGGCAGAAAGTAAGTAGCGTTGAGAAATCAACTAAGAATTTTAAAGTTTTTAACTTATCGTGGAACACGGGATTTATTCTTGGACTATCAGTAGGTTTTTGGTGGGCATTAACTTTAAGCGACTACTTGGCAATGATTATCTCGTGGTTATTATCGTTAATTTTAATTCCTTTCAGTTTATTTATAAGAAATGACTCGCAAACACTTTCTTTGAGCAATGAAGAGAGTATTTTAAAAGAAGATTCTACTTCTAAGGAAAGTAAAAACCAAAATGGACATTCCAATTCTAATACTCCCCTCATCATATATCCAATCCTGTTTTCATGGGTATCAATTTTTTTCTTGGCATCATCTAAAGCGACTTTTATTTTTGGATATCCCGTTCTATTAAAATCTTTTAATAACCCCTCTTATTTGACCTATTTAATACAAGGATCGTTTCAATTTGCACAACTTTTGGGTTTAACATGGACAAATTCACTAAAAATCTATAGGAGAAAACTATATTCTTTTTTCAGTATATCTATGGTGGTTATAATCAATTTTCTAATTATAGTGATTGGTAATATTTGGTATATTTCTATAGTTGTAGTTACTGCTGGGCTATTTTTAGGATTAATCCAAGGGACTGCAATGAAAATAATGCTTGATTATGGAACAGCAGAAAATACAACAAAATACTCAACTATGAACGAAATCTTAGTAGGAATGGGATTTGGTATCACTCCCATCATTGCAGGATATGTTGCTGAAGTCAATTTATACGCCATCTTCGGTTTTATGATGTTCTTTGGTTTATTTACACTAATCTTTCTAATATATCTAACCCGTAATATTAATAGTGACAAATGTATTTTATTATAAGCAATGTTTAGCGTGAAACTTGATAAAAGAAAATCTCCACCATTAGACCTTTTTTCCAGACCAGAGCTCGTTAAAGTAATGATGAACGGCAGACCTGTATCTATTAACATCGAAATCAACGAACGATGCGCCGGGGGATGCTTGTATTGCTATACGAGTTCAAGAGACAGTGATAATCTGAAAATTGACAGTTTATCACTAGATAAATTTAAGGATATCCTTGAAATTAAAAAATTAGGAACTAAAGTAGTGTACTTGTACGGTGGTGACCAACTCATTCATCCAAATTGTAAAGAGATGGTTTATCATGCGATTGATGAAGGATTTCACCTATTCCTCCCACTCGCGGGATTAATCCCAAATTCTAAAATAAGTTGGTTAATAAATGCACAGTCCCATGCTAAAGCGCAAGACCTCGAATTCATTATTGGAATTCACATAGACACTTTAGATCAAGAGATTTACGATCAAGTTAATTGCTTTCCTAACACGCTTAAGGCAAAAATTGACGGGTACGATTCTTTGCTTGAAGCAGGATTTCCGCCTGACCATATTTATGGATGTCCAACACTTACAAGACAAACAGCAGGATCAATGGTTGCATTGATGGACTGGTTCTATTCAAAAGGTGCCACGCACGTCGCAATAATGCCATTCAGACCATTAGGCTTGTCTAAAAACGAAGGCGCAAGATGGGAACCCTCGCTCTCTCAGATAGAAAAAGTATTCAATCATAGAGCGAAAGTGGAAGGAAAGCACATGCTAATGGTAGGAAGCTCTGATGGTAAATATGCGTGCCAATCACACATCGCAGTTACTGCTAATGGAGATGTAGTGCCTTGTCTTTACCTGCGCGATTTACCAGAGGGCAATATTTACGAAGAGAATATCTTAAAAATCTATAAAAGAGCGAGACGGAAACTTTTATTAAGAGTTAAGGTCAAGGGACCGTGCGCTTCTTGTAAAGCAAAGATGTATTGCTATGGTTGTAGAGCTAACGCATATATATACTGCGGAGATATTACGGCTTCAGATCCAAAGTGTTTCTACAATCCAGATGCTCCAGACAAGTGCTTGTAAATTAATTTAATTCTTCATCTTCAGAGATAGTTTTAAATCATATAATGAAATAAGAAATTACATGAAGTTTAAAGAATCAATGATCCATGGACATGTAGAACCGGGATTTGAAAAAACACGAGAAGCGTTTATAGATAATTTTAGAAGAGGAGAAGAAGTAGGCGCAGCTTGTGCCGCGTATCATAAGGGAAAGAAAGTGGTAGATTTATGGGGAGGCTTTAGAGATAAAAAATCGAAGGATCCTTGGAAAGAAGACACGATGATTTTAGTGTTTTCAACCACGAAGGGAATTTCGGCCATGGCCGTTGCATTGGCACATTCAAAAGGATATTTCGAATTTGATGAAAAAGTGTCAAAATACTGGCCCGATTTTGCTCAAAATGGCAAGGAAAATATTACGGTTCGGCAACTGCTCTCTCATCAAGCGGGATTATGCGCAATTGATGAACCAATGGATTTAGACACCTTAGGAAATATAGAAAAACTAGGAAAAATCCTCGCAGCTCAAGCTCCGTTATGGGAACCTGGTAAGAGACACGGATATCATGGAGTCACGTTAGGGTGGTTTGAAAGCGAGCTGATAAGGCAAATCGATCCTCAACATCGAACAATAGGGCAATTTTTTGCTGAAGAAATAGCAAAACCATTAGGTGTCGAGTTTTACATAGGATTACCCGATCATATTCCCGATTCGCGGATCGCTAACTTACATGCGCCCATGTATGCATTCAGAATGTTATTCAACATGGAAAAATTACCAAAACCGTTTGTCAAAGCATTCTTAAAGAAGGGGACGATTACGAAAAGAGCCTTTTCCAATCCAAAAGTAGTAGGACAAGTATCAAAGTATAACACTCGAGAAATGCGTAGGATTGAATTGCCCGCCTCAAACGGAATTGGACTTGTTCGCGACATCGCTAGACTATATAGCATCTTTGCTACTGGAGGGAAGGAGTTGGGAATAAAGCCTGAAACTTTAGAAGCTATAATGACACCTGCGGCGGAACCCGAAATGGGTCGTTTTGACGAAGTACTCCAAACAGAAACGTGCTTTTCTTTAGGATTTTTAAAACCATTTCCCGAATACAAGTTTGGCACGAGTGATAACGCTTTTGGCACACCAGGAGCAGGAGGCTCTTTCGGTTTTGCTGATCCAGATACACAAACAAGTTTCGCTTATGCAATGAATAAATCGGGATACTATTTATTTGCGGATCCTCGAGAAACCTCGATCTCAAATGCAGTCTTTGAGTGTATAGAAAAATTATAAATAAATCTCTTTTTTTCCATTTTGTTTTGTTTATATCGATTTTTTTTTACATGTTTCTATACTCCAGATGCTCCAGATAATTACATATAAGTTTTAACATTTTTGTCATATATTGTTCTCAATTTGATAATAGTGATTTTTTCTAATAATTTTAAAGTTAGGAATACATAGGTTTTTATACAAAAAGGTCTATTTATCCTATAGAATGTTGAGGGTGATTTCCAATTTCACTATTAGAAGTTAACAAAGATGAAGATAAAGATGACGATTTAGAGGATAAACAGAAAAGTCTAGAAGAGAGAATTAAAAAATTAAATCTCCAAGATCCATACGAGGAATCTAATGAAGATATACTAGATGAACCCATTGATGCCAGAGCTCTCTATTACCTATTAGTAGTATTCGTTTTAGTTGCACTTAATATCGTTTCAATTCTGCTAATTAACTGGTATCTAAGAACATCATATAAATTTATATATCAGTAAAGAGATAATAGAAAGATAAAACATAGCTATAATGATTGCAAGTATTCATCCATTCCTTTAGCCGCTCTACGTCCAGCACCCATAGCAGAAATAACCGTCGCGGCTCCCGTCACGATGTCTCCTCCTGCGAAAATGTATTCTATGTTCGATTGGCCATTTTCATTGGTTTCAATATACCCCCATCTATTTAATTTTAAATTGGGAATTGCTTTCGTGAGTATAGGATTGGCTCGAGTACCAATAGCTAAGATTACAGTATCTGTCTCGATGATGTACTCAGAATTTTCGATTGGAATTGGCCTTCTCCGCCCTGAATCGTCAGGTTCGCCTAATTCCATCTTTTGAACTTCCATTTTTACGACGTTACCGTCGTCATCTCCAATTAATCTCACGGGATTCGTTAAGAAGTGGAATTCTATTCCTTCTTCCTTTCCGTGATGGTATTCCTCTCGTCGAGCAGGCATCTCTGCTTCACTTCTCCTGTAAACTAACATGACTTTTTCAGCACCCAAACGCAAAGCAACGCGCGCAGAGTCCATTGCAACATTTCCACCACCAATCACGGATACCTTGTTACCAATTTTTACAGGTGTATCGTATTCTGGAAATTTGTATGCTTTCATCAAGTTAACACGCGTCAGAAACTCGTTAGCAGATAATACGCCATTGAGGTCAATTCCGGGATAATTAATCAATATTGGCAATCCCGCTCCAACGCCAACAAAAAACGCTTTAAAACCCATTTCCTTAAGGTCTTCAATATCTAAAATTTTACCTATAATGGAGTTATATTGAATTTTAACGCCTAACATCTTCAATGTTTCAATTTCGTCAGCAACGATTTCTTTAGGAAGTCGAAATTCGGGTATTCCATAGACTAAGACGCCTCCTCCTGTATGAAAAGCCTCAAAAATTGTCACATCGTATCCCTTTCTTTGAAGATCGGCGGCGCAAGTCAGACCAGCAGGACCAGCACCAATAATCGCAACTTTTATGCCATTAGGGGGCATACATTCTGGACAAGACTTTGGCATGTTCTTTCGCTCCCAATCGGCAGCAAATCTTTCAAGGTTCCCAATTGCCGTCGGTTCCCAACGCTTGCCCATAACGCAGGATCCTTCGCATTGAGATTCTTGAGGACATACTCTTCCGCAAATTGCGGGCAAGATATTATACTCTTTAATCGTGTAAATCGCTTCTTCGAAGTTTCCTTCCTTGATATGCTTAATAAAACCCGGAATGTCGATATTCACGGGACAATCTTCGACACATAACGGTTTTGCGCATTGAAGACATCTTGCGGCTTCAATTATTGCAGTTTCTTCGTCGTATCCGAAAGGAACTTCTTCAAAATTATGTATTCTTTTCG
>JAEORV010000065.1 GCA_016840695.1 Promethearchaeota archaeon | reverse complement strand
TACTTCGATATATCGTTCGATTCTGACATTAGTGGTGTCTTTCATTTCCATCCATACAATTGCGAGAAAAATAATGACCATATTTTGGTAGGTTTGGCGATGTTTCTTATTATATAGAAGGTATCTGTCCTTGATGCTCTGATATTTTACTTGATCGATATTTAATCCAATTTCATAACTTTTAAGCAGTTCGATAAGTCTCTTCTGTTCGGTAAATGTGGACTTGCTGTCCCGGAACCACTTTTCTAAGGTTTGTATTTTTTCGTATTGTTCTTTTACTTTTGGATCTTGTTTAGCTCTCGAATCTCTAATCTTAATTTTCCGTTCGTAATCCCTTTGAGAGTCGGAATACTCACTTATAGTTGTCGTTTTCTCGAATGCCATATCATCCTTTAAGACAATTCCGCAATCTTGACAAACGATATATCCGCCTTCTTCTTTAACATTTTCGTGAGCGCATTCAGAGATTTCGTCTAAACCTGTCAAATAATCTTATCAACTTTCAATTAGTCTTTTTATAGTTATCTTCAAAAACTATAAAAGCTTATTTGATTTAAATTGTTATAATTTTTTTCCTACTATGAAGTGAATGAAATGGAAAGGATAGTTATTGATAAATGGCTTGTACGATTTGGCTTAGGAATTGTCGTTTTATCCATATTAGAGATAATATCCATTATTATTTTAGGAGTCACGCCTCTTTTTATTGATGGGAGCTTTATGACAATGAATGTACTAATTTTTACCTCAGGATTATTTCCTTTAGTGGGAAGTTTTATATGGGTCTTCTTACTGTTAATTATTTGTGGGTTTTTAATCCTTGGAGTGTTTTTAATTTTCATAATTAAGAAAAAAAACATTACCTTACCATACTTAGCGAAATATTCAATTGTTATTGGCATTTTCCTTCTAATTGGTGCCTTTAATAAAATGGAATATGTCTACGTTTTTCAGAGATCTACAGTTAATACTACGCCAACAGCACTAAGCGTTCAAGCTATTCTGGTTAATCCCGCTTTTACCCCTTTTTACGTTTTAGTATTATGGAACTTCTTTTCCGTGGTAGTGTGTGCATATACGGTGGTTGCTCTAATTATAGCAGCCGGTGGGCTCAATATTACTTTAAAATTTGAAAGAAAAGAACTGCCAAAATAGAGGAAATCAAGTTATTTTTAAAACAATTTGTTTCTTATTTGTTTTGCCCGAGACCTTAACGTTACTTCCGTGATTTTTGCAATATTTGCGACTTTAGATTGCGTTTTTCTCATTGAACCCTCTTTAGCGGCAATATATATACATGCTGCGGCTAATCCCTTAGGATCCTTTCCCGTTCTTTTTAAACCATTTTTCGATGCCGTAATAAGCATGTTTATTGCGTTCTTTTGTATTGTTATTGGTAAATCTAATTCATTACCAAAGCGAAATACTAATTTTTCAGCTGTTATTGGTTGATAAGCTAATTTCAATTCCGGTAAAACATCTCTAATAATCATTGCAAGACTCCTATGAACAGTTCTTCTAGGAGTTAACGAAGCTTCGCAAATTTCATCTAATAACCGAGGGAAGTTATGGACTCTAATAGCTGCATATAAGGCTCCAGCTATGAAGCCGTTAATGGATCGTCCCATCGTTAGTTTTTTTTTCGCTACTAAGCTATAAATTTTCCATGCCGTTTCAGAAATATATTCTGGGATGTTTAATTTTGAAGTAAGCATTTTTAATTTGGGCTTAGCTTCCCAAAAGTTTCTTTCTATGCTTGAAATGAGCGAATTTTGAATTTTTGATAAGCGAGAAAATAAGGCTTGCTCTTTTGGTCCTATAGATTTTCCTTTTGAATCGGTTTTAGTTGTAGGGAGCATCGTCCTTGGCCCGAAATCTCTCCAACGTGGCTCTGTTCTTCTTCTATTCTGAATCTCTTCTATTGTATACGCACGCCTTTCATTTCCTACAAAAGTTCTTTCAAAAATCATTCCACAATTTAAACATACTTTATTTCCATCGCGAGATTCGATCGAAGGTTTATTGCAACAATTATTTAGAGGAGATTTTTCTCCCTCATCTCGTTTCTTCTTCAAGCGGGTGCGATACTGTTCGTTCATATTATATTTTCCGGATTCAATTTTGTATAAAAAGCCATTCTACTTAAAGAACTAATGATTGGTTTATCGTCCTATAAATCATTGATAACCGATAATAGAAAAAGATCATCATTTCATTTATAAACCTTTGTGTGCAAAAATTTTTAAATTTGAAAAAAAAAAAATCTTTTTGAAAAATGAAACCATTTAGATAATTAATCCTATTAATACTAAACACGAATAAAAAGGTAATTTAAAGTGGATTTTTACGAGGTTGTTAAAAAACGACGATCTTATCGTGCCTATAAACCAGATATGCCCGAGAAAGAAAAAATTGAAAGAATTCTAGATGCTGCGAGACTTGCGCCCACTTGGGCAAATATGCAAGGAATACGTTATATCATTAGTCAAGATCCTGAAAAGGTGAAGGAAATTTGGAGAGCTGTCGGTCAAAAGACTAAATTTACTGAGGCTCCAATGTTTATAACAGGAGTGGTTGCGGAATCGGGATCTGGTACTAATGTGAATGGATTGAAATATTTTACAGTAGATTTTGGAATTTGTTTTGAGCATTTAATTTTAGCAGCAACAGAGGAAGGGTTGGCAACATGTTGGATTGGATATTTTAACGAGGAGAAGGTTAAAGAAATATTAGAAATACCTAAAAAATATCGCGTTATAGGATTGACTCCATTAGGGTATCCTATCAAAGAAAAAGGAGAGATTAATGATCGCCGTCCCCTTGAGAAAATCGTACACTGGGAAAAATTTTAGTTCTTTTTAATATTCAAGTTATGTTTAATATAAGATATTGGAAAGAATAAAATATCCCCGAATCATTTTTTTTTATATGAAACTAGCAAGGATTAATGTAAGTAGAAAATCTATTGAGTATGAAGAAATTACCCCTGATTCAAAATTCTTTCTCTTAGGAGCACGAGGTCTAAGTTCTAAAATAATTCTTGATGAGGTTCCCCCTGATTGCGATCCTTTAGGAGAATATAATAAACTCATAATTGCAAATGGATTATTAACAGGAAGTACATTTCCATGTTCAGCTAGGACTTCCGTAGGGGCAAAAAGTCCTTTAACAAATGGTATTAAGGAAGCTAATGTAGGCGGACGTCCTTCATTAATGTTAGCAAAGCATGGCATTAGAGCCTTGATTTTCAATGGCATCTCTTCGGATTTTGTATATATTCTAATTAAAGACGGAATTTTAAGCATCCATTCAGCTGCAGAATATAAAGGACTGGGAAACTATGAGCTTCATTCAAAATTATTGGAAAAATTTGGAAAAGATATAGGTATATATTCGATTGGTCCTGCAGGTGAATTATTAATGAAAGCGGCAAGCGTTGCTGCTAACGATTTAGAAGGATATCCTAGTCGACACGCGGGTCGAGGAGGATTAGGGGCAGTCATGGGCTCAAAGGGAGTTAAAGCCATAGTCGTTTTACCAAAAAAGGAATCAGAAGTAAAAATGCATGATCTTAAAAGTTTCACTGCAATTACAAAACCTTTTGCTAAATTATTAGCCGAATCCAAGGAAGGTTTTTCTACATATGGAACTGCATTAGCCATGAAAGTAATGAGTGAATATGGAGGGCTCCCTACTAAAAACTATAGGATGGGTTCATATGAGAAGGTTCAAGATATTTCTGGAGAAAAATTACACGATATAGTTGTTTCACGTGGTGGAAAGAAAAGATTAGCTTGCAGTCCAACTTGCGTTATTAGATGCTCGAACTCTTATCTCGATAATAAAGGTAATCACGTTACCTCAAGTTTGGAATATGAGACAATGTCGCTTTGTGGTTCAAATTTAATGCTTGATGATTTAGATGATATTGCAAATATAGATCATTTATGCGATGATATTGGAATAGATACTATTGAGTTTGGAGTTACTATGGGAGTTAGCATGGATTCAGGTAGGATTAAGTGGGGAAATGCAAAAAAGGTTTTTGAGATATTGGAAGAAATCAGACAAGGCTCAGAAATTGGGAGACTCTATGGAAATGGTGTTTGTCATTTAGGGAGAGAAATCAATCATGCGAGAATTCCTCAAGTTAAAGGACAAGGACTTTCAGGCTACGATCCAAGAGTTTTTAAAGGAATAGGACTTACTTACGCTACGTCTCCAATGGGTGCAGATCATACAGCTGGTTGTGCTATCGCCGGAAGGGTTGCGAGCCAAACTAAAGATTACGGAGCTTTAACCGAGAATAATGGAAAATTCGATTTATCATTTGAACTGCAATTATATACAACTATTCTTGATTCAATGGGTTGTTGTTATTTTATTGGACCTAGTTATGAGAATATGGAACTTGTTTCAAGTGCATTAAATGCAATGCATGGTTTAGAGCTGACTCGAGATGATCTTATAAAAATTGGAGTCGATATTTTAAAATGTGAGTTAGAATTCAATGAAAAGGCAGGTTTGGGAAAGAATACTAACGAAATACCTTCTTTTTTCAGAGATGAGGCATCAATACCGACTAATCTTAAATACACATTTTCAAGTGATGAATTAAAAGATTTTTGGAAACGACTTGAAAGTTAAATCAAAAAAGAAATAGATATCAATTTTTACTTATATTTTCATGTTTCAACTTCTTTCCAAGATCTTGCATTATTAATTGCTTTAATTGCTAGCTTTGCAGATTCGCGAACGTCTTCCCATTCGTCTTTAGTAGCCTGTTGTAAAGGATCCAACGCTCTAGGATCACCTATTTTACCTAGAGCTGCCGCGCTTTTTGCTCTGACTAACTTATTTTCATCATATAATACTCGAATCAGATGTTCTACAGATTCCCATTTACTGAAATTTCCAAGCGCTTCAGCGGCAGCTCCCCTAATTCTTGCTTTAGAATCTAAAAGGGCGTTAATTAATGGTTTTTCTGCTCTAATATCGCCTATAAAACCTAAAGATTTTATCGCTTCTAGTCGTACTTCAATATTATCATCCTCTAGCAACATCAATAATGGTCCTACAGCTGCTTTATCACCAACAAAGCTGAAAAATCGCGCTGCTTCTTTTCGAACAGGTATGCTATCGTCTTTTAACATTCGTATAATTGATTCAGAAATTTTCGCATCACCAATATAGCAGAGTGATATTATAGCCTCTTTACGAATAATCGGATCAAATTCTTTTAAGACTTCAACTAAAGGAATAGCTGCTGTTGAACTACTGATTAAACCGAGAGCTTTTACTGCTTCTCGTTTAACTAATTTATCTATATCTTTGAGAGCTTTAATTAGACTTTTTACGCTCTTATCACTTCCGATTTTCCCTAATGCCTCAGCGGCATTTGATCTTATCTCTCTATTTTTATGGCTAAGAAGTTCAATTAGTGGAGTAATTGCTTTCTCTGTGCCAATTTTCCCCAATGCAATTATAGCTTTAGAGCGTACTAGATCAGATTGATCATTTAATGTGTCTATTAATGGTTTTGATGCTTTAATTTCGCCTAAATTTCCCAATGCTTCAGCTGCATCAGCCCTTACCTGTATTTTATCATCATTTAATAATAAAATTAAAGATTCAGATGCTTTTTTATCACCTATGTTTCCGAGCATAACTGCCGCATCTGCTCGAATTTCAGTATTCTTATCCTGAGTGGCTTTTATCAATGGATCAACGGCTGCCTTATCTCGAATATTTTTTAGGGCAGATTCTGCAAGGTTTTTGATTTCTCCGCTCCCCGTTTTGATTAATTTGAGTAACGGTTCGACAGCCTGAGGTGCTCCTATTTTGCCTAGCGCAGTAATGGTTTGTTCAAGAATCATTCTATGCTCGCACATCATTAATATTTGAATGAGGGCATCCGTAGCAGCAGGATCTCGAATCTTTCCAAGAGCTTTTGCCGCATCAGCTTGAATCCAAGGTTTTGCATCCATGAGTTGCTCTGTTAATGGTACAATCGCTCTAGGATCTCTTATCCAACCCAGAGATCTTATTGCTGCACTTCGGACCGCTTCACTTTCATCAGCTAGTATATGGATTAAAGGTTCGGTAGCTCGAGAATTTTTGATCCATCCCAAAGCCCAGGCTGCTTCTGCTCTCACTTTTTCGGACGGATCTCTTTTTAGTGCTTGTATTAGAGGTTCTATACTTCTTGAATTTTTAATCCAACCTAAAGCCCATGCTGTTTTAGTACGAACATCACTATTCTTGTCATTTTGTAGAGCATCTATTAAGGGATCTACGATTAATGGATCTTGGGACATTTTAAGAAATTCTACTGCTTTACTGCGAATAAAATCGCTTTCATTTTTTAATGCTTTAATAAATGGCTCTAAACCCACTCTTCCTTTTAAAGCTTTTAGAGCCCTTGTTGCGCTTTCTACGATCATTTGGTCTTTATCTTTTAAAAGATTAATGAGTGGGATAACTACATATTCAGTTCCAAACTTTCCTAATGCTTGAGCTGCTTCTTTCTTACACATGAAAGAATTGCTTTCTAATGCTTGGAGTAAAAATGGGATTGCCCTAATATCGTTCATTTTTTCAAGAGCCCATACGGCATTTTCTTGACTTTTTAAATCGGTTTCTTTAAGGCTTAGGGCTAATAATTCTATCGCTGCTTGATCTTCAATTTTTGATAGAGTTCCCTTTAATTCAATAGGAGCTATTAGATTTATTCCTTCTAGATAATCAACAATTGTTTTTTCACCTCTAGAACCAAAAATACCAATAGACCATGCAGCTTTCTTCCTAACTTTCTTGTTCTCATCCTTTAACGCTCTTATTAATGGGATTAAAGCCCTTAAATCAGCTATTCTTCCTAGAGCTTCAGCCGCATCTGGTCGTCCTTTGATGTATTTTTCTTTTAATTGTAAAATAAGCGGTAATACGGCGTCCGGATGTGCTAATTTACCTAAAGCCCAGGCACCCTTCTTTTTAGAATCTGAACTTTCTTCTTTTAGTGATTCTATTAAAATTTGAATTCCTTTTTGACTTTTTTTGAGCTCCTTCGGTACTTCTGAAAGTTGTTGCATTGTTTTTAAGTCTAATATTTTATTGAGAGCTTCACTTGCTTTCCTTCGAATTTTAGCATTTTCATCTTTCAAAGATCGAATGAGGAGATCAACTGACTGTTCATCGCCGAATTTCCTTAATTCTGCTTCTGTCTCTTTCTCTAACAGTTCAGTTGTCCTCATGTCTAAAATTGAGTTCAATGCTTTCGCAGAATTGCTCCTCACTTTTCGGTTTTCATCTTCTAAAGCATTTATTAAAGGATATACTGCTTTAAGCGAAGATATTTTACCAAGTGCTCTAGCAGAGCATTCTCTAAGATCCTCGTCACCATGAATTAAAGAATTGACTAAATCTGGTAAAGCTTGAGGATCACCAATTAATCCTAGGACTTCTGCCGCTTCAGATTGAAGTCTTTTATATTTTTCATCGTACAGAGCTTCTAATAAAGGGCCAATCGCATCCTGC
>JAEORV010000064.1 GCA_016840695.1 Promethearchaeota archaeon | reverse complement strand
TAACTTAGAAAAGCCGTACTAGAATTTATAATGAAATTTAAAGAGCAACTCAAGGAAAGGTTAAAAGGAAAATTATCAAAAGAAGAACTTGACCTTCTTCCTAGAGGATTTCAAACAATCGGAAGTGTGATGATACTAAAATTAAAAACAAGTTTATTAAATAAAAAATTGATTATTGCAGAATCATGCTTAGAACTATTACCTTATATAAATTCTGTTTATATTAATTTAGGAAAAGTCAAAGGGGAATTTCGAGAACCTGAAAAAATAGAGTGGCTTGCAGGTGAAAATAATTCAATCATAGAGCATAAAGAACATGGAGTGGTATATAGGTTTGATTTTACGAAAATCATGTTTAGTAAAGGAAATCTTAATGAACGGAAATTGCTCGCGACATTTGTTAAAGAGAATGAAGTAATCGTTGACATGTTTGCGGGAATCGGTTATTTTTCGCTTCCTATTGCCATACATTCTAATGTCAAGAGGATTTATAGCATTGAATTAAATCCGCTATCGTATAATTCTCTCGTGGAAAACATTAACCTAAATCGTTTGGAAGATAGAATCACTGCGATCAATGGAGATAGCAAGATTGAAGTGATAAAATTAAGTAATTCCGGAGTTAAAGCTGATCGAGTGATTATGGGAGTTTTTCCTGCTCCTAAAGATTTCATTCAAGAGGCACTTACAGTAGCGAAAGAAGGAGGGACGATGTATCATTATGAAGGTGTTGCAGATAAGGAAGAATTCATGGATTTATTCAGAGAATTTGAACAAATCGCTGAAAAAGCTGGTTACTCCTGTGAATTGAAATCGAAAAGATTTGTAAAAAGTTACGGGCCGAATTTATACCATGTTGTCTTAGATATCTTAGTGAAGAAAAAATAGATTTTTAAGAATTTATAATAAATTTATTTATTGAAAACAAGTATTGAATATATAGTAAAAGGATATTGGACTAAACTAATTTTTCAATCCAAATAAAAAAATGTATCAACTGAACGTGATAAATAATGCCAGATGAACCTACTATTGGTTTGGACTATACCCATAATAATCATTTGACTTTAGAAGCTCCGAGTTATGCTGATTTTACAGAATTCTTATTTTCTTCGGGATACAAGCTTGGTAAAATCGAAGCTGGGTTTGATTCACTCCAAAAATTAGAGACCTACGATGCCATCCTACTTTCTAGTCCAAAAAACACAAATCTTGAGTCTAATGAAATAGAGATTCTCGAAGAATACGTGAAAAAAGGAGGAAGTCTTTTAATTGTAAGCTCAAGTGGAGGAGATCGGATTAATGGTACGAATCTTAACGAATTAACTAGTAAATTTGGATTTGAATTCGTTCCAGACGAGGTAAATAATTCAATGAGTTACTTAAACTTTCAAAAGCGACCAATAATATCCAACTTTAAACCCCACATTCTTACAGAACAAATTCATAAAATAGTCTTTTCAAGCTCGTGTTCAATAAAAGTTTTGGATTTCATTGAAGAAGATAAGAACATTAAAATAGAGGAAATTGCTCATGGTGGATTAAACTGCTGGACAAGAACTTTTAATGGAGAGCAATGGATTGAAAACGACAATCCGAAAATTCCCTTGATGGTAGCGGTGGAATATTATGATGGAAAAGTTGTTGGATTTGGAAATTTATCCATGTTTTCTTCTTTAGGACATGAATATGGATTTAGTGCGTTTGATAACAATATGATCATCGCAAATATCTTAAAATGGCTAACAGTAGGAGCATATTCGGAAGGAAAAGCAATTACAGTCAATCTTATCTTAGAATTATATCATTGGGTTCAATCAGTGATGAAAGACGACAATTGGGAAAGTATTTCAGATCTTATCAACATTAGCCTTAGATACTTCAAAGAGAATTATAAGGATATAGTTAAAGATATTAAGAAAATGCATAAGGAAAGAATAAAAAAGAGAAAAGAATTTGAAGAATCTAAGAAAAAGGAGAAAAAAGAAGATACAATAGAAGAGAAAATCATTGACATGGTTCCAACTAGAAAGAAAGAGGACCTTGAAGAAATCATGAGTGCTTTAGGAAATATCACGGGTGAGAAATACGAAATCGAAATAGATCTCGAAGTTGTAGAAGAGGAAGATATAGAGGAAGAGGATATAGAGGAAGACGAAGAGATGGAAGATGACACAATGATAGATGAAATTCCAAAATATACAGAAGAGGACATTCAGGAATTTGAATCCTCAAGAAACAAACACGCCGTCTGGAGAGGGAAGGAGACAAAAGCTTTTCGTTTGTGGCTGAAGGTGAAAAAGAACTCCAAGTAGTGAATTGCATGTAGAATATGAAATGCTAAAAACCGTAAAATAGAAATTTCACACTACTTTTAAAATAACATAATCATTTTTTATTAATCATGGATAAATTCATTTTTGTACTCGGAAGCAATTGGCAATTAAGTATCGCCGAACTTGATAACGTCCTCAAGAATTCTGAATTCAAGGGGAAAATTACAGACTATTCTGCTAACATTGCAATCGTGGAATTCGACAATTTGCATGAGGATAGACATTACATTAACCGGTTGATGGAACTTCAATTCATCTTGGGGGGGACTCAAAAGATATGCAAGATTTTCGATTTCATCAATATTCAGACGATTCATGATGCATTTCCCCTTCACATTGAGAAATTTAAGTTAGTAGAGCGAACTAGGAACAAGATACTTTCCAATCTTAGCCAAGTATTAGACAATGTATTTCAGAGAATTAAGAAGGAAAATCTATTTTTTGCCACATCTATTTATCCAAATTTTTACGATGACGAATATTATTCCAAGGTGTTAATTAAACACTTTTTACCCTTCTTAAACAAGGAGATAATGAATATTTTAAAAGAAAAGGGAGCAGAAAAATCACTTTATTACAAATATCCCGAGGAAAACATTAAATCTGGGAACTTAAACCCAATCTTTCCTCATCATTTAATTAAATATGGCTTGTTTAATCCTGATAGAGCTGAAATTGTGTTTGGATTTACTGAAGAAGGAGTATATATAGCAAGAACTTTTACATCTGACGATCCTAACTTCAAGAAAAAAGTAGACGAAGAACGCCCTTTTAAGGAATTTAAAAGTGCTATATCACCAAAATTAGCTTTAATGATGTTAAATTTTTTAAATCTTTTCGAAGAAAGAGAATTAAAGAAAATAATCGATCCTTTTGTAGGGAACGGAACGATTCCCTTATTTGCGCTCATTCAAGATTTTCAAATTTATGGCTCCGACATTGAAGCGAAAAAAGTTAACAATACTTTAAGAAATATTAATTGGTTGATCGAAGAATTAGAAGAGGAAGTTCCGTTTTTATTAAGAGAACAGTTTAAAACGACCGACGTGAGGGATCTGTCGAGTAAATTTGATGTCAATTATTTTGATGGAGTTTGCACTGAACCTTCATTGGGTCCATTTTTTAAAAACAAACCCTACTTTAGTCAAGTTCAAGAATTAATAGAAACAGAATTAGAACCTTTATATAAAGCCACATTTGATGAAGCGAACAAAATTTTAAAACCTAATAGCAGGTTTGTTTTTGTTGCTCCAATTTTTAGTACTGTAGACGGAGGAGACCTCCAATTAAATATAGAAAAAATCGCAAGAAAATATAATTTCAAGTCGATACCAATTCTCGACCAAAATAGAATTGTAAATAAATCAAATATACGGCTTCAGTTTCAAAAACAACATTTTAAGACATTAATAGACGCAAAAAAGGGCCAAATAGTCAAGAGAAAAATATACATCTATGAAAAACAAGGATGAGTAGAATAATATTGGATTATAGCGATATTTTAGAGAAGATCGAAAACATTCTTGAAGGAAACGCACATTTGGACGAACTTGCGCAAAGAAAGCAAGATCCCTTTAAGATTCTAATCTCAACTATCCTTTCAGCAAGAACAAAAGATGCCAATACAAAACAAGCAACAGAGAAATTATTTGCTAAATATAACACGCCAAAAATGATCGCTGAGGCAAAAATCGAAGATTTAGAACCTCTAATTTACAAATCTGGTTTTTATAAAGTAAAAGCTGCTCGAATAAAAGAAGTTTCAAGGATAATTGATGCTAATTACGATGGAGAGGTTCCTAATGATTATGATGAGCTTGTTAATCTACCAGGCGTTGGTTCCAAAACGGCAAATTGCGTCTTAGTTTATGCCTTTAATACTCCCGCCATTCCCGTGGATACTCATGTTCATAGAATTTCTAACAGGTTAGGATGGGTTAAAACAAAAACTCCAGAACAGACAGAAAGATCTTTAAAACAAGTCGTTCCTAGAGATCTCTGGTTGAAATTAAATCGTTCATTTGTTAAGTTTGGCCAACAGATCTGCTTACCCATAAATCCAAAGCACGATAAATGCCCGATAAAAGATTTTTGCCCGAAAGACTTTACAATGGAAGAAGAAAAAAGAAAAAAGAAGAAAAAGAAAGTCTAAACTATTAATAATCGTAAGTCGCTGAAACCTTGCGTCTTTTCTGACTAAACAGGTATCCAAACAATAATCCACCTATCAATCCAAAAAGATGAGCCCAAGCATTAATCCCGGGCTGAAAAGACGCCACCATAAAATAGACGAGATATATGATAGCAAGTACTAATACCGTGCGTTCGTTACTTCTTGCTACCAAAACGAAAGCGGCTCCTAATAATCCAAATATTGCTCCTGATGCGCCAACGCTTAATGAATATGGAGGGTATAACACTAAGGTAAACAAATTACCTAAGAATCCAGAAAAGAAGTAAATTATCAAATACTCATATTTTTTAAAAAACTTTTCAACTAAGGAACCGTATAATAACAAGGTAAACATGTTCATAAATAAATGCAAAAGATCAGAGTGGAGGAACATTGAGGTAAAAAGCCTCCAATATTCGTAGTTGTTAATGATGCTTGCATTTACTTGAGCAAATAGAAAGAAATAATCGTTGTCATCACCAATAAAAGCAAGAAAATAACAAACAACATTTAAAACAATTAGAGAAATAGTCAAGCGAGCTTCGGTGATTGATTCTTGATCTAAAACAATCATTATGTTGTTTTATTATTCTTTAAATTATAATCTTTGTAAATTAAATGAAAAGAAAAAGAAATGTTTCAACATTAGAACACATATAAGAAAATAACACAGGGTTTAATTTCTCGTTTCATTTATGAAATACAGCGTTCAATCGTTTTAATGACAGATTCTTTGAGACCGCCTCGAGAAACTCCCAATTCTTCGCAGGTTTCTGTAGGATCGTACCATAATTCCCTGCATTGGATGTCTTTAAAAAGCTTCTTATGATTTAAGCCTCCTTCCTTTCCTTCCTTCTTATCTTTTCTCCTCATGTACGCTCCAAATAGAGTTCCCAGGAAAGTTGGCATTGTAATAATTTTTTTCTTTACCTTCATTGCTTGCATGATCCATTTTAACCAAGTATCCCAGGATACGCACTCATCACCGCACGGATATCGTTTTCCACCTTTTCCTTGTTCAATTGCTCCTACAATTGATTCAGCAACTCTCTCTACTGACATCATTACTGTTCCACCTTTAAAGAAGTAAATTCTTTTATTCATTTTTTGAATTCTCTTTACAAAAACTTCCTTCCAGAGCGGTTCCCTCTCTGGCATAGTTCCAAAGATGTAAGGTAATTCCATAATCATTATATCCATCTTGTCATTTCCTATAGAGATGCAGTGTTCTGCTTGCTCAATCCGACATTTGATATATGGGTGATTTTCAGCGAGTTTTAATTCTGGCATTTTTCTATCGAAATACGCAAAATACGAGTTACAAATTGCCGCTCTCTTAACTCCTGCATCTCTTGCACCCATAATAACTCTACCACATGCATTTACTAATCTTTCGTAGAAGAATTCGTAAGCAGGTGCATTTGGTATGTATCTATCATCAGGACCTACAGCATACACCAATGCGTCGTATCCTTTAAAAATCTCTACGAGTTCTTCGTGGCTTTTTTCAAACACATTTCCATATGAAACATTTACCTTGTCTTTCGGAAACCACTCTCCTAGTGGAATATCCGGAAGAGCCATTGTATCAACTTCATGACCGCGCTTGAGAAATTCTAAAGTAGAATAATAGCCTAAAAAACCCGTGCCTCCAACTATAAAAACTTTCATTCTAATCTCCTTTAACTAAAATATTTTAATTTTTTTCCCTTCGTGACCTTTAAGTAGTATATTTATAACACAATATCCTAAATGATATTTGATAATTAAAAAAAAGTAAGACATTAATTATAGTTTTCGAATAGCTCACGAGTCCTATCTCCAAAATTTCACAATTTAGTAAAAACTATAATTTTATAAAGTGGATTTTCTATATTATGTTTGAAAAGATGGAAAATAATACTTTATATGAAGCAAAAATACACCTCTTATTCTCTCTAGTTGGTAATAATTACCTTAAGGACATCAGATTATTCAAAGCCTTCTTAGATGTACACCTCGAAGAATTTATACCCGAAGAATTTGCTTATCATGTAAGACTTTATGACGATCGCCCAGCACTTTTTTATCACCAAAACGAATATAATTATCGAACCATTAGCGCACCTCACATGATTAGTATAATGCTCCAGGGTTTGGCGTTGAAAGATACTAAAGACGAATTGTTAATTTTAGGCGCGAAGAGTGGTTACATAGCAGCATTGGCGCATAAACTAGCGCCAGAGGGCAAAATAACCATTCTTGAGGCAAATGCGGAGGTTGCCCGAATAACAAAGGAGAACTTGGAGAAGTTAAATTATCAAGATAAAATCAAAGTTATTGTAAAAAATCCTCTCGATGGCATGCCAGACCTTGCCCCTTGGCAGAAAATCCTAGTTACGGGAGCGATTAAGCAAGAAAAAATATACCCATTATTAAATCAATTGGATCCGAAAGAGGGAGTTTTATTTGCACCCATCGGAGAAGCCCAAATTCAGGTTTATACTCAATTCTTGAGAATAAACGACGAGTATTTCGGTAAAAAGCAACTTCAGGTGCGCTTCACTCCATTAGTAACCGAGATTGAATTAGATGAGCTTGAATTAATTACGGATTTTAGCGAATTTGAAGAGAATGCTGAAACTAATGCGAAAAAAATGGACCCTGTCAGTATTACATACACTTCTAGCATATTAGACGATATAGAATTAGAGCCCCATCCTAAAATACAGCTCTCTAAATCTGAAATAAAGCCTCAAGATATTGCTCTCACTTTTCTGATTGTTATTGAAGAGGTTATAGAGGCTTTCAAATCTGAAGAAGACGCTTACCAATGTAAGAACTTTCTCAATAATATTTCGCTCTTAGTAAATATTCTCGAAAATTTCCGAAAGAAATTTAACCTCAATTTTAAAAAAATGAAGAATTCCCTTAATCAACTTAAAGCTTACAATCTTGTTAGACAAGAAATCGCTTCAACAGAGAAATCTGGATTGAGCCCTAAGAATCTTGATAAAAAAATCAATATCATTAACAAGCAATTATCAGAAATAAATACTCTTCAAGAGATAATCAAGGCTGAGATAA
>JAEORV010000063.1 GCA_016840695.1 Promethearchaeota archaeon | reverse complement strand
CAATAATAGTATACCAACAATCTGCATGGAAGGGGATATTACTGTATAACGAACATATTGGAACTCAGGAGGAAATAATTGCAAAAATCCATAATTATTAAAAAGTTGACCAATTAAAAATATGAATAAACCCGCCGCTATAATCAATGCTCTCCTTCGAAAGTGACCCGCATGTTTAAATGCAAGATAAAGATATGTGATAATGAGGAGATAAATTGTTGCTGAACAAATTACAATTGGAACAATTTGAAACAGAAGTGAGAGCTCATATGGTAATATTATTAGTATCAAAGAACTTATTGCTATTAAAATTGAAAATACATAACGCGTTTTTTTTTTATATATCGAGTATTCACATGCAGCGCTTAAAAATGCATATCCTAAATAGGTTAAGGAAGCGTGATATTTTGATAACTCCCGGGTAATTTGTAGGTTGCGATATATTATTTCGTCGTAAAAATTAGTGGGTATGAAAAACATGAACCAAAACCTGAACAAGTAAGCAATAGCCGTGAACAAGAAGAAAAAGGAGATAAGGGAAAAGAATGTACCCGAGGCTTCCTCAGATTTTTTTCGTTTGAGAATGAAAAAGAAAGCCCAAAATATGAAATTTAATGAAAAGAATAAAACATATAGCGTCATGCAAACGATTTGTAACGTAAGAATTAAGCTCATTGTCTTAAAGGTTTGAATCTTTTTTTTTTATTTGTTATTTATTGCACAACTATTATTTATAAAATTTAATTATTAAAACTGTGAGTTAATATGAAAATCAATTTCAAAATTACTGATAAATTTCAAAAAGCAGTGGAAAAAGCATTTTTCAAGGGAAAGACAACGAAATGGAGTAGGCAAATCTCTTTTGGTATCTTAAATTTAATCGTAATGCTTATTCTTTTCTTCTTAATTCTTAATAGAGTTGTATACGATTGGACAGGAACTTTATACGCGGAAGAAACGGGATTTCGTTTGGATTTTCTTGGGGATAATTACATCCCGTTTGTTCCTGAAATGGCAATCTTTTACGTGTATTTGTTTTATTCCATGGTAATCGTTTCCATGCTGTTTTTTGGATTTGGAACTTCCGAAAAAGGATACGCGCTAGGCTGGTCCTTGGTTCTTATTAATTTGATTGCGGTGATAGTATATATTTTCTTCCCGGTATCAACATACTGGTGGAGGCAAGAACTTTTAGCCGATCCAATCGTAGGAAACTTCTGGGCCGATACGATGTATGATTACTATCGAACTGATGTGTCCTTCAATTGCTTGCCAAGCCTTCACGCGGCAGTGTCTTTCATAGTATTCTATGCGTGGTATCGGTATTACAAAATCAAACCTGATATCAAAACGAGGATTCTGGCGATTATTACATTCGTGATTGCTTTTGGAGTTGTATTGTCGACTCTATTTGTCAAGCAGCATTATATCATAGACGAGATCGTTGGAGTTGCTTTAGCGTTAATTGTTGGGAAATACATGTTTGATTATCTATGGAAAGATTTAGAAAAATCTTAATTCATATAATTGTATATTTTATAGCGCACGGAAATCAAAATTCTTATTTTTGATTCTTAATTTCTCTATCTTGAAGATAACATGAAGGAAGTACATCCCGGAATTTTTTCTATAAGAGAAGGAGGCGGCTTGTCTGGAGTAGTAAAACCCCCCGAAAATGTGTACATCATAGCAGGGAGCGATGGGTTAATATTCGATGCGGGTTACGGCACCAAAAAGGCAATAAAAGCTCTTATTAAGGAAATAGGAATTATTAAAAAGATTTATGAAGAAAAGGGCAAGCAATTTAATCTCACACGAGTAATTCCTAGCCATTCTCATCCCGATCACTTTTCAGGGCTCAAGTTATTACGGGAAAAACTCGGTCTTAAGATTGTTTTAACTAAAGAAATGGCAGAAACCATAAAAAACGAAGATAACTTCTCAAAATCCTTCGAGGAAAGTTCTGAAGATTATTTTAAAATAAAAAAAAAGAAAAAGAAAAGCCCAGATCGCTTAGGCATAAAAATTCGGAGGAAGTTATATCGTTGGTTTTATCGCCATGGTTATGGTGTTTCTTATATAGATGATCCTGAAGAATTAATTGATGAAAATTCCGAAATCGTGATAAATGGAGATGATAGATGGAAAGTTTTCCCCTCCCCTGGACATGCTATTGATCATATCTCGCTATATAATGAAAAAAAAGGTATTCTTTTTTCTGGAGATAATATTCTCCAACATATAACTACTTGGCTCGGACCTCCCACTTGCAATATTGAAGATTATGTGAAATCAATTGAAACCATACAAAATTTACCTAATTTAAATCTGATTTTACCAGCTCACGGAATTCCTATTGAAAATCCGGCTGAACGGATCGCTGAAATTTTAAAGCATCGACAAGAGAGAGCTGATCAAGTTATGGGTTTAATAGTAAACAATCGCAATAGTGGTATAACTCCTACAGAAATCATTAACGAATTGTATCCAAATGAGCGAAGATTCATACACGGGCTTGCTCGTGGCTGGGTGTGCTTGACTCTCAAAATGTTCGAGGAAAAGGGCTTGATAAAAAAAACTCCCGGAAAAAAGGAGTATAAGTTTCTTCCTCTTTAAAGGTTATAAATTATAACATTATGTTTCATTTTGATTTTATTATTCTATCATAATCGAAATTCTTCCTAATAATCTTAAGGAATGAACTTAAAATCGCATGTTGTTTACATGATCTTAGGTTGCATTATAATATTACACATTCTTTTTTCCATAACTGTGTATAATTCGGGTTCTCTTCCATACACAGTTATGGTTTTTTATCTACCTATTAATATATTACAAAATTAGTAGGGATGGTTGTATTTTAAATACTTCAGTTTTAACTAATTTATAACATGGTAATAACGGTTCCAGAGTATTTTAACGGTCCTTTTCTGAAAAACGATAAAATAAATTACCGACATTATCAAAAAAATATAATAACTCGGTGCATAAATAAAAATTCACTGGTAGTTTTGCCTACGGGCTTAGGAAAAACAATTATTGCCATTTTACTCGTAGCTAAATCGTTAGAGAAATATTCGAAAAAAGGAAAAGTAGTGATCCTTGCCCCAACAAGGCCCTTAATCTCGCAACACGAGAGTTCTTGTAAAAAATTTTTAGATATTAATGAAGAACTTATTGCTGCCTTGACGGGAAAGATCCCTCCTGAAAAAAGGATTCAGATGTTTCACGATTCAAGCATTATCATTTCTACACCTCAAGTAATTAAGAACGACTTGGAACGAGGACGCTACGATTTAAAACATGTATCATTGCTCATATTTGATGAGGCTCATAGAACAAAGGGAAATTACGCGTATAATTTTATTTCGAGCGAATATCTTGCTGGAGGGTGTTCAGATCCCTTAATTTTAGGATTAACAGCGTCACCTGGTAAGGATTATGAACATGTACAACAGATATGCGATAATCTCTTTATTGAAAACATAATTTTTAAAACGCGTGACGATATCGATGTTAAACAATACATTCACGATATTGATGTTTTCATAAAAAAAGTCGAATTACCAGTAAAAATTATCAAATTAAGCGCAATATGGGACCATCTATTAAATAAATTTCTACGATTCTTCATTGATCGGAACTTAATCAATCCATCTAAGAGATACTTCTCAAAATTGGACTTTTTACGCATTTCCAGGGATTTAACCTTTTCCTTAAGGTACGAAAGTGGTAACATAATTGAAATGACAGACGAAGAATACCTTAATCAATTATCTTTCAAGACGCCGCCAATCATAGATATCGTAAAAAAGAAGAAACTTAACATCCAATCAATTTTTTCGTATTGTTCTAGCTGTATATCCATCCTCAACGCAAAGGATCTTTTAGAAACTCAAAACATAACGCTTTTTAAATCGTTTTTAGACAAATTGCATTATAAAGCAGAGCAAGACATTCTCTCTTCTAAGAGAATTGCTTGTTCTAAACATTTTGAATTAATACAATCCATGATTGAAAAGGAAGGAACATTTAATCTGGCTCATCCTAAGATAGATAGGTTGATTTCTATAATTAAGGAAGAAATTGAAGCTTACAATAATAAGAAATTTATAATTTTTACGCAATATAGAGAAATGGCAGAATTTTTAAAGAACAGATTACTTGATGTATTTTCAAATCACCTCAATATCGAGAAATTCATTGGTCAATCTATGAAAATGGACGATATGGGATATTCACAGCCAAGGCAAATAGAGATTATGAATGATTTTAGGGAAGATAAAATCGACATTCTAATAGCAACAAGCGTCGCCGAAGAAGGTCTCGATATACCAAATGTAGACTCGATTGTATTTTATGAACCAGTTCCTTCCGAGATAAGACTAATCCAAAGGCGTGGAAGGACGGGAAGATTTGCCAAAGGGCGATGTTATATTTTAATAACCGAGAATACCATTGATGTTCCTTTTCATAAAGTTGCCTTGAGAAAGGAAGACACGATGAATACCATTTTATTAAATCCAGAGCAATTGTCCCTCGTGGATAACATTAACCGCCAGAACATTGATTTTTCCTCTATGAAATCTTCTTGTTCAGGACTTGACTTTCTTAGTAATTTTCGAGAACGAAAAGAAAAAGAAAAAGAACTCTTAGCCGATCGCTCGATCGAGGAAATTATTTCGGAATTAGACAATTTCAAGTTAACTGATGAATACAAAAGACTAAGGGAATGTGGAGTTTCATTTTACTCAGATATAATCAAGATAGATAAATCAAAATTAAAACAAAATATGTTAAAATTAAAAGGTAAGAAAAAAGACATGACACAAAACAAGCGCAAGCGTTATATAAATAATAATGTAAAGACTTTAATCAATATAGCAAAATTATACTCTATAAATGGAAAAATTGCTCTTTCTGAATTCAAAGAACTCGCTAGTGAAGAAGATATCATAGAAAAGAAATTTTACGCTCATTATAATCAAGCGTGTTATTTGGGCTATCTAAAAAAAGCAGGGAATTATGTTCAATTCATTAAAGAGTATGATTAAGAATTTTTAAAGGTAAAAACAATTCAGAGAAAGTTTAAAAATTCTGCAGAGTTATTCTGACAAAGGTGATTTGTAATTTTTACCTTAGTGATAAACTATATTGATAAGCTATAATATTTATAGAAAATATCATGACGGATTAAAAGTCAAGCGAAATCACCCAATATGAAGTAAAATTAAGGAGATTAATTTAAAATGATAGAAACTAATATAACAAAAATGTTTGGATTAAAATATCCCATCTTTAGCGCACCCATGGGCCCTTTCTTTACCCGAAATTTAGCACTTGCTACTAGTGAAGCGGGTGGGCTAGGTGTTTTATCAAACGTTAATATAGTTGGCACCAATCCTGTTGAAGAACATAAAGCAAGCATGGAATATATGATTGAACATACAGATAAACCATTTGGTTTGAATATATTAACATCTAGGAATAACGTGGGTGTTAAAGAGATGGTCAGAAAATTGCCTCAAATCGTCATGAAAAATCCCAAGATGAGAGAGCAATGTAAATATTGGCTAACAAGTGCTGGATCGTCTAATTTACTACCCTCATCAAAATATTTTAAGGAATTACGGGAGAACTCGGATATAAAGCACTTTCATGTGGCACCTGCAGTATGGCTGGCACAGAAATGTATTGCGTCTGGCGTAGATGGAATAGTAGTTACGGGAACGGAAGGTGGAGGGCATCAATCATATGAAAGAGTTTCAACGCTCGTTTTACTACAACAAATTAATAATGCTTTTCCAGATTTACCCAAAATTGCATGTGGAGGATTTGCGACAGGAGAAGGCTTAGCTGCAGCTTTATCGCTTGGTGCAGGGGCAATAGCAATGGGCTCGAGATTCATTGCTTCAAAACAAAGCGAATTTCACGAGAGTTACAAGGCTTTAATTCCGCCTGGTAAACCACAAGATACAGGGCTTTTCACTGGGGCCTTCGGACCTATTCGTCTATATCGGAATAAATATGCCGAAGCACATCCCGCACCTTCTACTAAGGAAGCAATGATGGCTTATGAAGCATCGATCTCTCCTGAACAGAGAGTAAAGGATTTAGGCGCATACGATAGGGTGTATAATGGCGATACTGATACAGGAGCGGTATTGCTCGGTCAATCAATCGGTATTATTGATAAAATTGAAGATGTTAGCGATATCATCGAAAGAATCATGAAGGACGCGGAAGCAGCTATAAGGAACAATAATTCAATGTTAAAATAAGTAATCGAGTCATATAAGTAAATATAGCTAATTTTTATTTTCCTCTTTTTTATATTTTAATAAAATTCATTATAACTCGTAAATTGAAATATCATACCACCAAGATTAAATGGATGATTAATGAAAGACTTTCTTATAGACGGCTTATGGGTTTTAGATTACAACTCTGGCATCTGTATATTTGAGGAAAACTACCGTGATTGGAGTACAGACTTAAGTACTGACTTGATTTCAAGTTTTTTAACCGCAATTCTAAGTTTTGCGAACGAGGCTTTCATTGACGCAATTCAATTCATTCAATTTGCCAATCATAAGATCATTTTCGAGTTTAACGAGTATGCTTTATTTGTAATCGCTGTAAGCAACTCAAATATTAGCGAAGAACAATTAAAAGCAACTATCGAAAAAGTTGCTACCAAATTCATTAAAAAATTTCATGTAATATTTAAAAATGGGAAATTAAAAGGAAATATTAAGCAATTTGACGAATTTTCGGAAGAATTAAAGAAAATCGTCAAAAAGGAGCCTTTATCAAAAAAACTCATTACAACTGAACAAATTGAAAGGCTACAAAAAAAAAGGGAAGAACGAAGAATGAGAAGACGAGAAGAGCAAAAAAGACTCTTATAAGAAATCTTTTCGCTAATTATTTAATTTTTGTTTCCTTCCTCTTCTTGAGATATAAATACATCATGAAGATTATTGTTAAAAGCAAAGGGATTAATGCAACGATGATATTTCCAGTTAGCATTAATAATGTATATGTAATTGTCAGTATTGATGCGAAAAATGCTATTATTGAAGCATATTGACTAGTAAAGTTCTTAATATGAGTTAAGAACATGAATACTCTGAAGTTCATTTTTTTAATAACTTCTAACTCTTCTTCATCAACATTGTTTAAAACATTTGGATCTTCGTAATACACGCCCAAGCGAATGTTGTATTTCCCTTTTAATTCTCCCGAGCTTATTAGCAATAGTATGGCTTCTTGTATATTTTTCTTCTTAATTTTTAATTCTTCGTTTAAAAAGCTAATCGTTAAAAATTCATTCGCTACAGCATTAATTGTAGTTTCAATATATGACTTAAGTATCAATCTTTCTAAAGCTTTAACTTTTTCGCTTAAGATTTCAATAAATCCGCTCGTGAAGTTTTCAAAGTCATCTATTACATATCTATTTTTAGTTTCAAAATCTTTTGATTGCTTATTAAATGATTTAACGAGATTGTTTATTTCTTTGTTTATATCTTTGATCTTATCCTCAATATCAGCGGCTCTTTCATAAATTTTTTTATATGCCCTTCT
>JAEORV010000062.1 GCA_016840695.1 Promethearchaeota archaeon | reverse complement strand
ATTATTTAATATTTTTCGCGTTAAAAAGGTTAAATACATGTAAAAATTACTTGAAATGATAAATTATGGCTAAATCAGATAGTAGTAAAGGAAATATTTCTCTAAAAGCTATTGCGTTAGATACGGGTGGTACGATGACGGACTCATTTATTATTGATGAGGAAGGTTTTTTTGCTGTTGGCAAAGCGCTTACAACTGGAAAAGAAGAATCAATAGGAATTTTAAATGCTATCGCAGATTCGTTAGATGAATGGGACACAACACTAGAAAAAACAGGTTCTGGTGTGGAGGCTTTAGTATATTCGGGTACTGCCATGCTAAATAGACTTTTAGAGCGAGAGGGAAATGACAATATTGGAGTCATAGTGAATGCAGGATTTGAAGATCTGCATCGATTAGGACGAGCTTTACAATGCTGGATGTGGCTTGATTATGCCGGGCGACTTCATGCTAGAGAACACGAACATCCCGTGCCATTAATCTCTAGAAAAAGATTTAAAGGTGTCCGTGGAAGAATAAATTTTTGGGGTGATGAATTAGTCCCTCTTTATGAAAAGGACGTGGAAAAAGCCGTAGAAGAACTACTTGAGATGGGAGTCGATAGTATATGCGTATGTTTACTCTGTTCCTACATGAATGCAAGACATGAAATGGAAGTAGAAAGAATAGCAAAAGAAAAAATGAAGGAAAAGGGAAAGGAAATCCCTATCGTGCTTTCATATGAGCACAATCCTGTAAGAGGAGAAACACCTAGATTGAATGCGCTCCTAATTGAACAATACGCAGCAGAACCTTCGAGAGAACAATTAATAGGAATTGCTAAAAGATTTGAAGAAAAAGGTATACCTGCGCCACTTCGAATTTTAACTACTTATGGAGGAACAATGTCTCCTTATTCTAAATCGCTCATTCCAACAATGGTTTCAGGACCTATAGGGGGGATGATTGGATCCAAATTCATAGCTGAAGAGTATGGTATTAAAAACCTAGTATCGTCAGATGTTGGAGGGACTAGCTTTGACGTGGGCTTGACAATGGAAAGATATGTTCCTACAAAATGGGAGAGTTCCCTTGGCGGTTTCATACTCAACATTCCCATGATTGCGTTAGACTCTATAGGAGCGGGTACCGGGATGTACGTGCGATATAACGACATATCCGGCAGGTTAGAATTTGGTCCTGAAAGTGCGGGATATCTTATAGGAGTGTGTAACGAACAATCGGGTGTAGAAACAGTGACCATGACTGATTGTAGTTTAATTCTTGGGTATCTCAATCCAGATTACTTTCTTGGGGGAAAAGTTCCATTAAATAAAGATAAAGCTCTTAAATATATCAAAGAGCAATTAGCAGAACCGTTTAAAACTGACCCATATGTAACAGCAAGAGGAGCTTTAGATTTGATTGAAATAAACATGAAGAATCATTTGAACGGAATGATTCAAGGACTTGGATTTAGACCCGAAAATTATACTCTTGCATCTTTTGGTGGTGGAGGCCCACTTCATGTAGCGGGATATTCTAGAGGCTTAAGTTTTCAAGATATCTTGATACCAGAATGGGCACCGGCATTTTCAGCATATGGATGTGCTTGTGCTGATCATTCTTATAGGCACGAAATGTCAGTTGACATGCTTATTGATCCAGCTGGGAATATGAGTGGATTTGTAGCTTCAATGATAAGCTCTACCTGGAGAGATTTGAAAGAAAAAATCACGAAGGAATTTGAAAAAGAAGGACGGGACCCTAGCGAAATGGATTTTCGACCATCTCTCAAGATACAGTATTTTGGAATGCTGAAAGACCTGGAAGTAGCGTCGCCTACAATAGAATTAACTGCAGAGTATTCAGATGAATTGGAACGATTTGATTCGCCTGAATTGAATGCAATTCTTAGAAGCTACGACAACCTTTTTGAAAAAATCTTCCGAAGGGGCACGAAAAGTCCTGAATTAGGATATCACATAACTAAAGCAATTGGAACCGGAGTCGTACCCGTTCCAAAACCTAAGTTACCCGCACATGAATTAAGTGGAGAAAATCCGAATGAAGAGGCTACTAAAGGGACAAGAGACATATTTTGGGATAAAAAATGGCATGAAGCTTCAATCTGGGAAATGAAATTGCTAAATTCAGGAAACATGGTAAAAGGGCCCGCTGTCATTGAAGCTCCAGCTACAACATTAGTAGTCCCCCCAGGATATCTAGTCAAATTGGATAAACACCGAATTTTTCACATGGAGGTTGTATAAAAAATGTCAAGAAAAACTATCGGATGGAATGGAAAAACTGTAAAAGAAATGTTAGAAGAGAGTGAGAAGCTAATAGAAGAAAAAAAAAGCTACCACGGAATACAAAACCTGAGTTTGAAAGAAGAAGACCCTTTCAGGTACGAACGAGCTTATGCTAGTTTAAGGGGAGCTCTTGTATCAGCGAGGGAAACGGCGTTACACGTAGCAGCATCGCCAATAGTTACGGAAATTGGCGAACTCTGCTTTGCGCTCTATACTCCAGAAGGTGACTCTATTGCAGTTTCTACTGGTATCTTAGTTCATGTCCATACAATGAGCGAAGGTATTAAATTCATGATCAGGGAAGGATACGAGGAGGACCCCACCATAAACCAAGGAGACATCTTTCTAAACAACGATCCACAGTGTGGAAATGTTCATACTACTGACGTGCAAACTCTCATCCCTATCTTCTGGGAAGATGAATTAATCGGTTGGGCAGGGGGAGTCACTCACCAAATTGACATTGGAGGCATCACTCCAGGTCACACTTTAGTATCTTCAATTCAGCGATTTGACGATGGAGCTTATTATACTTGCCGAAAAATAGGTTCTAATGATAAAATTTGGAGAGATCACATGATTGGTGCTAAAAAATCCGTTAGAAGTCCGATGTATTGGGAATTAGACGAAAAATGTAGATTAGCAGGAAACCTAATGATTAGAGACGCCGTGTACGACTTTATTAAGAGAGAAGGAATTGAATATTATAAGCAATTCATGCGAGAAGCAATCGAAGAAGGAAGGAGGATCGTCCAGGAACGGGTAAAAGAGCGATTAATCCCTGGTAGATATAGGGCATCATCGTTCATGGACCTTCCCATGAAAGATCAGGCGTGGGTACCAATAGCTAGGGAAGATAAAATCTCAAATCACCCTATTGAAGTAATTGTAAAAGAAGATGGAAGTTTTTCTCTCTCATTTGACGGTGCAAGCGCTGGAGGAGCAAACGCCTTTAATTGCGATAAGGGTGCCATGGAAGGAGGTCAATGGGTATTATTAACCCAAATATTAATTTATGGAGATAAGGTAAACGATGGTGCCTATTTTGCTGTAGAAAAGGATTATCCTTTAGGAACTTGGGCAAATCCCGGAGATCCATACCTTTCATATCAAGCGCCGTGGGGAAATTTGATTCCTGCGTACACGACGATGATGAAATGCATTTCTTACGGGTTATTTTCGCGAGGATTTAGAGAAGAAGTCGTTCCAGGGTATGGGTTTACTGGAGACTCAATTCAAGGAGGCGGAGTTTTTTCAGCTGGTCCTTTGTTAGGTGAAAGATGGATGTTGTCTACATTTGAAATTTCGGGTCAAGGATTAGGAGCAAGTGCCGTGAGAGATGGTCTTAATTGGGGATATGCCATGTGGAATCCAGAGGCTGACCTAGGAGATGTCGAAACTTGGGAACTTTTTCAAGGAGGCATTCCTTATTTATCCCGAAAAGTGAAACCAAATACTCCAGGTCACGGGAAATTCCGGGGAGGTGCCAATTATGGTAGCGTTGCCTTCATTGCTAATTCTGAAAAAGTGGAATTCTTTGCGGGCAGGGAAGGTTTGGTTTTTCACGGATCTGGAGGAATGCATGGAGGTTATCCTAACGCAACTAGTTATCGCTTGAGCGGGACAAACACAAACTTAGAAGAGATTTTTCGAAATAAACAGGATTATCCAATAGACGATGCCGATCCTAGTAATGGTCAATTTGAAAGATTTCTAAAAGGAGATATCAAGAGATTGCCAATAGGAACAATATATCCTATTGCCCTTGAAAATTACGACATAATTCACTTTGCAGAGAGCGGGGGCCCGGGTTATGGAGACCCCCTCGAGCGAAGAGTAGACAGCATTAAACGGGATCTTGACGACGGTTTATATACTTCAGATATCGTCAATAAAGTTTATGGCGTTGTTGCTACTTACGACGATAAGAGCGAGGAATGGCTAATTGATGAAGAAGCCACCAAAAAACGTCAAGAGGACATCAGAAACGAAAGAAAGGATAAATCCATGACTTTTGAGGAATACTGGGAATACGAGAGGAAAAAATTAACGGAAGGGAAATTGTACGAGGCGGTAAGCAAAATGTATTCAGAAAGCCTAAAGCTTTCTTCTAAATGGGGAAAAGAATTTCGAGAATTCTGGAAATTTCCCGAAGACTTTCAAATGGAGGTGAAATGACTGATGAATGTAGATAAGAAAACATTGGAGAGAATGATTGAAGGAGATTTGAAATGGGACGAACTCAAGCCCATCATTAGCGGGAGGAAAGATCAAAATAGATTTGACAAGATCATGGAAATCTTACAAGAGAAAGTTAAATGGAACGAACGGATTCTTTTACCCCTCCATGAACATCTTTATATCGTGGCAAAAGAAGGTGAAAGAATAGTAAAGTGTGATTGCGGTCATGAATTCGGAGATTATAATGTTAACTGGAAGACAAAATGTAGGGTTCGAGTAAGAGATACGATCGAGGCTATAGATGAGCTTTATCCTAAATTTATGGGGAGCGACCCAGAATGGGAGGAACTTCGAGAATATTACTGCCCAGGATGTTTGACTCTCTTAGACGTTGAAGCAGCACCCCCAGGATATCCAACCATATTTAATTTCTTACCTGATATAGATGCCTTCTACGAGAATTGGTTAGGAAGAAGTCCACCAGACAAGAAATAATATTTTCTTTTTTTTTATTTTTACTATTCTATACTATTTTACATTGCTTAATTTTCTTTAAGAAATAACTATTTAATACAGTTTCACATATTTCTAACACATGGAAAAGGATGTTAATTATAAATTACGAGGAAAAATTCCAGATCACTTCTTCAATTACAAGAGAACTTCGGATATATTACCGAAAGATGGCTTTTTTCTCGATACTCACGTTCATTCAACCGCCAGCGATGGATGGATGACGCCAGAGCAATGCATTAAATGGGAAATTGCAAATGGATTTCATGCATTCGTTTTGACCGATCATAACACTGGCAAGAACAATAAACCAATCCTGAAATTACAGGATAAATATCCCGAAATTGTAATCATTCCTGGATTTGAGTGGACCACCATAAGGATTCACTTGAATTTTTTGGGAATTGAAGACTTTCCCGGGAGAATACCAATGAACCCAAACGACGATAAAATTAAAGAAGAAATAGAAAAAGCAAAAGATATGGGAGCAGTGGTGCAGGTTGATCACATTCCATGGACTGTGAACGAACCTTGGCATCGACTTGGAAAATGTACGCACCCTACAAGAGAACAATTGTTAGAGTGGGGAGTAGATGGTTTCGAAATTAACAACGAAATGCGCTGGTACGACCCAAAAACCGTCATTTGGCTTGAAAATCTAAGGAAAGAAAAAAAATTACCCAGACCAATTTTCATGTCAACGGGCACGGATGTTCACAATCCAATTAACGAATGGGTATCTGGGTGGACAGAGATTCTCTTAACTCCTGAAGAACGGAAAAACCCTAATTGGGCAGTGATTAAAAAAGCATTACTCGAGGGAAGGACTCGAATTTGGATTGATCACGACTACTACATGCCTTACGAAGCGAAACAACTCAAATTGGAAAGAGAAAAGAAACAACAGAAAGAGTCGTCATCGATTTTAGAATCCTCATCTGGTGAGAACAAGGAATCCGGAGTCATACGAATAGATGAATTTGAAGTGGGAATGACAAGAGAATTTTCACACACGTTCAGGCAACAAGAAACAGAAACCATGGCGGATTTAATTGGAGATCATAACCCATTCCACTACGAGGGAGATTTTATCAAAAAGACTCGCTTTAAAAAACCAATAGTACACGGATTGCTCGTGGGAGGCATGATTTCACACTTTGGCGGGGAGATTTTTGGACCTGGATGCCTTGCTGAGACCATCGATTTCAAGTTTCTAAAACCAGTTTTTTTTGGCGAAACCATCCGGGCAATCGCAAAAATTACCGAGGTAGATAAAACCACAAAAAGACTTTCTTTCATGATGGAGTGCTTCAACAAAAAAGGTGAAAAAGTAACAGAAGGTCGAGCTACATGCATTCCCTATCGAGTTTAATAATAAATATAAAGCAATTATAAAATAAATTCTATCATGACTGGTTCTCCAAATCCAGAAAAAGTTTACAATGATTATATAATTAAGAGGAAAAGTAAAGCAGAAACTATAGAATTATTAGTTACTTTACTAGAAGGAACTGACAATGCGGATACCATTATTAAGGTATTGGATATTTTTGATAGGTTAGAAGTTAGAAGTAAGCAATTGTTTAAAATTCTCGAAAACTTGTTAATTTCTGACGATAATCCGCTTATCAGAAGTGCTGCTGCGAGAATTATCTTGAAGTATTTTTTAAAAGAAGTTCTATCTCCAATAGAATGGACAATTCAACATGAACAATCTTCGGCAGTATTAAAAACTCTCATAAAGTCATTTGAAAAGGTTGACAACCAATATACTCAAACCTTAAAAAACGAATTACTTCGCTCAATCTTTGGAGTTGTTCAAGAAGAGATTCAATTTTTCTTGAAATTAGATGCATTAATTGAAGATTACATGGAATTGAATGTTGACTTCTATAAAGACTTTCAAACAGACGACATTAAAGATGTTATTCGTGGTAAGGCTGTATATGCAATTAAACTTGGTCATGTTATAGGTTTAAATCTTACCGGATGGACGATGAGCGTGTATTCATTTGCTGTGGGTTCTAAAGCTAAGAGCCATAAAAACATTGCTGATTGCATCAAGTATTTACCAAGAAGCATAGAAAACTTGAAACATCTTCAGATTTTAGATTTGAGCGATTGTTCTGCGTTGAGACGATTGCCGAAAGTTTTATGTAATTTAAAAGAACTCAGAGTGTTAAACCTGGAAAATTGTCACATGTTAAAAAAATTACCAAGTGATATAGGTAATTTGCACTCTTTAGAAGTGTTGAATTTAGGGATGTGTTTTAATTTAAACGCTTTACCTGATAGTTTATGTAATTTACAAAACTTGAAGGAATTAAAATATAGAGGAGATTGGACTTTCATGCCACTATCATCTATACCAGATAACATCGGAAATCTTCAAAATCTTGAAATATTAGAGTTAATTAGCTGTAAAAATATAATTTCTCTGCCAGAGAGCATTGGAAATTTGCACGCATTAGAAACATTAGACTTGAGTTATTGTAAAAATCTGAGATCACTTCCTGAGAGCCTAAATAATTTAACTTCTCTTAAAAAATTAGCTTTGACAGGATGCAAGTCGTTAAAATCGTTTCCAGAGAGTTTATCAAGATTTGCAAATCTTGAAATATTACGCTAATTAGCAGAGAGATGAACATTTTTGTAGAAA